>CAZILI010000006.1:0-9466 GCA_964539965.1 uncultured Burkholderiales bacterium
CACAACCTGGCGCGCGCGGAGTGTAGCGTGCTGATCACCGGCTTCCAGGCGTACGGCACCTTGGGGCGCAAGCTGGTCGACGGCGCCAAGACCGTCACCTTGTTCGGCGAGGAGATCGCCGTGCGAGCGCAAATCTACACCCTGGGTGGCTTATCGGCGCACGCCGACCAAGCGGCGCTGCTCGGCTGGCTCAAGCATTTCAAGGCGCCGCCGCAGCGCACCTTCGTCGTGCACGGCGAATCGCAAACCGCAGTCGGCTTCGCCGAGCTCATCGGGCGCACCCTAGGCTGGCGCACCGAAGTGCCCTCGCTAGGCAGTACAGCCACTTTGTGAGCGCGCCCGAGCTGCCTCAGGAGCTGCGGCTGGCGAGCCAGTTCCTCACCAGTCTCGCGGTCGGCCTATTGCTCGGCTTGCAGCGCGAGCGCACGCCCAGCGCCAAGGCGGGCTTGCGCACTTTCGCCTTGGTCGCGCTGTTCGGCACGGTGGCGGCGTTGCTGGCCGAGACGACGCATTCCCTTTGGCTGCTGGTGGCGGGATTGGTGCTGGTGGGGGCGATGATCATCGCCGCCTACGCCGATCAGACCGATCCCGCCGCGGATTCGGGCACTACCACGGTGGTGGCCGTGGTGCTGTGCTATTGCCTGGGCGCGATGATTTGGTACGGCTACCAGCAGCTCGCCGTCGCGCTCGCGATCGGTGCGACCATGCTGCTGCACTTCAAGACCGAACTGCACGGCTGGTCGGCCCGCCTCACGCCGCAGGATATCGCCAGCGCCCTGCAGTTCGCCGCGCTGAGCTTCATCATCTTGCCGCTGCTGCCGGACCGCGGCTACGGCCCGTACGCGGCGCTCAACCCGTATCACATATGGCTCATGGTCGTGCTCATCTCGGGTGTGGGCCTCGCAGGCTACGTGGCGCTGCGCTTCGTTGGTGAAGGGCAGGGTGCGCTCGCGACCGGCCTGCTGGGCGGGCTGGTTTCCAGTACCGCGACCACGCTCGCGTTTGCGCGCCAGGCGCGCGGCGATGCGCGGCTGGTCGGGGTCGCGAGCGTGGCGGTGATGTTGGCAAGCCTGGTCGCGCTGGTGCGCCTCGGCATGATCGTCGCCGTCGTGGCGCCAGCGCTCGCGCAACGCGTTGCCGCCCCGCTGAGCGTCGCGCTGCTGGTGGGCCTTTCGGTCGCGCTACCGCAGCTGCGTCGCATCCTCGGCACGCGCAATGTGAGCGCGCCGGAGTTCGCCAATCCGACCAATCTGCGCGTGTCCATCGGCTTCGGCTTCCTGTACGCGCTCGTGCTGCTGCTGTCGGCGTGGCTGTCCGAGCGGGTCGGCAGCGCCGGCCTGTATGGACTTGCCTTGGTCTCCGGCCTGACCGACATCGACGCGATCAGCCTGTCGAGTGCGCGCTTGGCCTCGGCGGGGAGTGTCTCGCTCAGCCAGGCGAGCACGGCGATTGCGATTGCCGTGGGCGCCAATCTCGCCTTCAAGACGGTTCTGGTGTTCGTGCTGGGCAATGCCGCGCTGGGCAAACGCTGCGCGCCCGCGCTGCTGCTGACCGCGCTCGGTGTCGCTGTGGGCGCTTGGACGAAGTAGCTGGGGGGTATATTCCTATAGAGCGCTTGTGGATGCGCTCTGCAGAGCGATACTTATCGGGGTAGAGCTATACCGCGGCACGCGCCCCGAGCACGGCGATCACCTCGCGATCGTCCACCTGCGGGAAGTGGTCGTAGAACTGCCCGACCGCATGGAAGAACGGCGGCTGCTCCAAGCAAATCACCGCATCGGCGTAGTCGGCGAGCTTGCGCAGCGCATCGGGCGCGGCGACGGGGACGGCACAGATGAGCTTTTGCGGCGACTTGGCGCGCAGCGCGTGCAGGGCCGCGATCATGGTCGAGCCGGTGGCGATACCGTCGTCGATGACCACCACGATGCGCCCGCTCGGATCGATGGGCGGATGCACGGGCGAGTATTGCCTGCGCCGCGTGCGCAGCACTTCCAACTGCTTCTCCTTCTCGCGCGTGAGATAGGCCCGGTCGGCGCCGGTCGAGGCGGCATAATCCGTTACATAGCTCCAGCCAGTCTCGTCCACCGCACCGATCGCGAGTTCAGGGTTGCCCGGCGCGCCCAATTTGCGCACCAGCACGACGTCGTAGTCGCCTTGCAATTCATCGGCGATGATGCGTCCCATCGGCACCGCGCCGCGCGGTATCGCCAACACCAGTGGACGTTGACCCTTTAGATGGGCGAGCGCGGCGGCGAGTTGGCGCGCGGCATCGGCGCGATCGGTGAAAGGCATCTTTGGTAACACTACACTTTCTCGAGCGCACATCATCTCGCGCTCACGGCTCGGATTGTTGATGAAAGTCAAGAAATGCGAGTCGGCGCACCGTTAGGCTAGTTATGTCCATCCAAGCGAGGCTCATCATGGCAATCGGAGACATTTGCACGCGACAAGTCGTGTTCGCCTATCGCAGCAGCACGATTCGTGAGGCGGCACGGCTGATGCGCGAGTACCACGTCGGCGACTTATTGCTGGTAGATGAGAACGGCAAGCGCAAGCCGGTCGGCATCCTGACCGATCGCGATATGGTTATCAGCGTGGTGGCCCCTGGCTTAGACCCCGACGTGCTTACCGTCGGCGACGTGATGGGTCAGGATCTGGTAACCGCGCTCGAGGGGCAAGGCGTGTTCGAGGCCATCCAGCTCATGCGCTATAAGGGCGTGCGACGGCTGCCGGTGGTGACCGACGACGGCGCCCTGGTCGGGATCGTCGCCATCGACGATTTGGTCGAACTGCTGGGCGAAGAGCTGTCGGAACTGGCCAAGGTGATCAAGCGCGAGCAGGCCGTCGAAGCGAAAACGCGCACATAACGAACAGCGAGCTTGACGTGCGTCAAACTCGGCATCGTGGTGGGGGCGTAGCATTGTTACTCATGATCAGGAGAGGATCGAAAGTCGCCTCGATCGGCGTGTTCGCGCTGCTGCAGCTGCTGTCGCCGCTGCTGCACGCTCACGTCGTACCCGGTGCGAGCAAAGCGGGCGTTCACCTGCATATCGCCTCTGCGCAGCCGCGCGCCACCGACGTTAGTCTTGCGGCTTTTGCCCCCCCCGAGTCAGCGACGGTAGTTGTCGGCGAGGCGCACAAGGGAGATCCACCGACGAGCTTGGATCTTCCAATCGCGTGCTCCGTGCCGCTGCATCGCGTCGCGGCCTCGCAGCCGCGACTCACGCAGTTCGGTCTCGCCGAGCGCACCGCGATTCCGAGCCGGCGAGCGATCTTTCCTCCCGCCCAAGCCCCGCCGCGCGAGCGCTAGGCGTCGATAGGTCCGCCCGTCAGGCGGTGTTGTCCCCATGCGAGGTCGCCGCAAGCGCCCCTCAACCCAATCTTCTTAAGGAGTGTGGCAATGAACGCAATTCCCTTCCGTGCCGCGGTCGCGGCGCTCATCGTATTGACATCGGCCGCCTACGCCGCGCCAGTGTGCACTAAGGAACCGAAAGACAAATGGATGTCGGAGGCCGACATGAAAGCCAAGATCGCGAGCGAAGGCTACACGATCAAGCGCTTTCTCGTGAGCGGGAGCTGCTATGAGATCTACGGCAAGAACAAAGAAGGCAAGAACGTCGAGATCTACTTCAATCCGGTCGACGGAAAGATAGTCAAGCAGCGGGTCGGCTAGCCGGAGTCTGTCGCGTGGCCGCGACCCAGAGCGAAAGCGTGAGGGTATGGGACCCCTTTGTGAGGGTGTTCCATTGGAGCCTGTTGGCATCCTTCATGGGCGCGTACTTCGCGACCGAAGAGGGCGACCTGGTGCATCAGGTGCTAGGCTACATTGCCCTCGGCTTGGTCGTGGCGCGCATCGTGTGGGGATTCGTCGGCACGCGCTACGCGCGCTTCGCGAGCTTCGTCCCGACACCACACGCGTTGTTCGCCTACTTGACCGCCATGCTGGCGCGTCGCGAGCCGCGATACTTGGGCCACAACCCGGCCGGCGGTGTGATGGTGATCGCACTGCTGGCCGCAGTGGTGGCAAGCAGTGTGACCGGCTGGCTGCTGCTCACCGACGCGTTTTGGGGGGACGAGTCGATGGAGGAAGCTCATGAGGTGCTGTCAGCACTCACCCTCGCCCTGGTGGGATTTCACGTCGCGGGCGTTGTCTACGAGAGCGTACGCCATCGCGAAAATCTCGTGCTCGCCATGCTTACCGGCCGCAAGCGCGCTGACGGCGATCCTTCGTGAACTGGCCGACGCGCAATCGTTTCGACGCGGAGTTCCCATTCATGCAACAATTCTTTTGCATTCTCGTAGTCCTCGCTGCGGGGGCCGTCTTGCTCGCGTCCGGCGGCCGCGTGCACGGCGCGCAGCCGGAGGGCGCGCGGCTGCTCGCCTCGAATTGCTTTCAGTGCCATGGCACCAACGGCAATCCGGTCGGCGGCTTCGGCGCGCTGGCGGGTAAGTCCGTGAACAAGATCTATGACGAGTTGGCGGAGTCTCGCTCGGGCGAAGAAGGGGTCGGCATCATGACTCTACACGCGCGCGGCTACACCGAGGAGCAGCTGCGCGCGATCGCCGAGTTTTTCTCCCGACAGCAGGCCCTCGGCAAGCGGAGCAAATAGGGGGCAGGTATGGTCGATCGGCGTCGGTTTCTCGAGTGGCTTGCCCTGGGTCTGGGCGGCGTGGGGCTGCCAACAGCCGGAAGAGGGGAGCAGCGACAAGCGCGCGCGGCTCAGACGGATGCCGGCGCCGCGGGCCCGCACGTGCAGCCGACGTCTGCGAAAGCGCGCGTCGTCGTCGTCGGTGGCGGAATGGCGGGCGCAGCCTGCGCCAAGTTCTTGCGCCTGTGGGGCGATCAACTGGATATCACATTGGTGGAGCGCGATGCGCGCTATACGTCGTGCATCTTGAGCAACCTGGTGCTGACGGGTCAACGATCGCTCGAGCAACTCGAATTCAGCTACGCGACGCTGCGAGACAAGTACGCGATTCGTGTAGTTCGTAGCGATGTCGCGGGGCTCGACCCGGTCAAGAAGACGCTAAGACTCGCCGGCGGCGAGACTCTCTCCGCGGATCGCATTGTGCTCGCTCCCGGGGTGGAGTTCGACGTGATACCGGGACTGGAAAGCGCGGCGGCGCAAGATCGTGTGCCGCACGCTTGGAAGGCGGGCGCGCAAACGCTCACATTGCGCGACCGGCTGCGCGCTATGCCCGCCGGCGGCGTGTTCGTGCTGACCATTCCCAAGGCGCCGTTCCGCTGCCCGCCGGGGCCCTACGAGCGCGCCTGCATCGTTGCCGACTATCTGAAGAAGAACAAGCCGCGAGCGAAGCTCATCGTGCTCGACGCCAATCCGGATATCGTGGCCGAGCGCGCTACCTTCAAGAGCGCGTTTAGTTCCCTGCACGCCGAGAAGCTCGAATACCGGCCGGACACGCAAGTCCGCGAGATCGACGCCGCGGCCGGCGTCGTGCGAACCAACGTGGGAGACTTGCAGGCGCATCTCATCAACGCGATTGCGCCCCATCGCGCGGGCGAAATCATCACCGCCAGCGGCCTGAGCAATGTCGACGGCCGCTGGGCTGGTGTCGACGTGTTGACCTACGAGTCGACCGCCGCACCCGGTGTCCATGTCATCGGTGACTCAAGCGCGACCACCCAGCCCAAGGCCGGCCATATCGCCAATCAGGAGGCCAAAGTCTGCGCCGATGCTGTCGCCCGCTTGTTGCAGGGACTGGCAGTCGATCCCGCCCCGGTGACCAGCTCCGCATGCTACTCGACCGTCACCATGAGCACGGCTTCGTGGCTTACCGCCGTGTTTGCCTACGAGGCAGCATCGAGAACCATGAAAGCCGTACCGGCGTCCTCGGGGGAAGCCGCGCGTCCTTCCGCCGAGAATTTCAAAGACATGGAAAAGTGGTTTCGCGCGCTCATGGCGGACACGTTTGCATGACCCGAGTGGACGATCAGTCGGCACGACATCGAATCGCCTTGATGTAGATCAAAGCCGCGTCTAGGAGGGCTTCGATATGGTTGGGCTGCCCGGACGAGCCCTGGCAGGCGCGGGCAAACATCGAACGGCCGCCGCCTGGCTTAGGCCGCCACCAACGAGCAGCTCATGCAAGCACCCGATGCACCTACTGGTCGATCTCTTTTCGCGCGCAGCGCGGCGCAGCGGTGGCCGCAGGCGCCGATTTTCGGCTACGGCTTTCGTCCGTTCTTCTTGGCTGCCGGTGCGTTTGCGCTGCTGGCCGTGCCCGCGTGGCTATGGATATTGGGTAGCGGCGCGGTGCCGCAACGCGGCATGCCGCCCCAGCTATGGCACGCGCACGAGATGTTGTTCGGTTTCGTCGTCGCCGCGGTCGCGGGGTTTCTGCTCACCGCCGTTCCGAGTTGGACCGGGCAACGCGGGTTTGCCGGGACGCCGCTATTGCTGCTCGCGCTCGCGTGGTTGGCCGGACGGACCGCGTTCGCGTTTGCGCACGCCTTGCCGGTGGCGCTGGTCGCCGCATTAGAGCTCGCCTTTATCCCGGCGTTGGCCGGGGTAATCGCGCCGCCGATCCTTCGCAGCCGCAATCGCAACGTCGCCATGCTTGCGATCTTGGCTGCGCTCTGGTCGGCCGACGCCGTGTTCATGTGGGCGACCTTGCGGTTGAACGCATCCCTGGCGAGCCTTGCTCTGCAAGCCGCGACAAACGTGGTGCTGACTCTTGTCACCACTATCGGAGGACGCATCGTTCCCGCGTTTACCGCCAACGCGCTGCGTCAAGGCGGGCAGGCCTATGCGCTGCGTACTCGTCGATGGATCGAGCGGGCACTGCCGCCGTCAATGCTCGCCGTCATCGCAATCGATGCGCTCGCGCCGAGTAGCGCGGCGGCGGGCGCGTTGGCCGCCGCGGTCGCGCTCATGCACGGTATTCGGCTTGCCGGCTGGGGCGGCGTGCGAACACTCACTCAACCCATCGTGTGGGCGCTGCACTTGGCCTACGTTTGGTTGCCGCTGGGCTTCGCGCTCAAGGCCGCCTGGCTGTTGACCGGCGCGCAATGGGCGCAGCCGTGGCAGCATGCCTTCGGCATCGGTGTCTTCGCCGGCATGATCCTGGCTGTTGCCACGCGTGCCTCGCTCGGCCACACCGGCAGGCCGCTTGCCGTCCATCGGTCTATCGCGGCAGCGTATGCCCTCGTTACGCTCGCCGCAGCGCTGCGCATCGCGAGTTCATCACTTGCGGTCCAACACTACTTGCCCGGGCTGGTTGCGGCGGGCGCCTGTTGGGTACTCGCATTCTCGATCTTCTTGTTTGTCTACGCGCCTATCTTGACCTCACCGCGAGCCGACGGGAGGCCGGGCTAGCGGATCGATGCTTGATCTTGGTCAAGGCCGCGCGCTTGTGCCGCGCAACAATGGCCGCATCTGCAAGGTCAAGTAGCTGTTATGAAAAGGTCCGTCTAACCGTGTTGCGCTGGACAGCAAGTCTACTGTTATCGCTGCTGGCGCCTCCGTCGGCCGCACAGGCCCTCTCCGCCGCGACCGTGGAGTACCGTGACGTCGAGGAGACCTTCGCCGCGGAAGGCGTGGTCGAGGCGGTCAAGCAATCGACGGTGGCTTCCCAGGTGTATGGCCGCGTGATCGCGATCAACTTCGACGTCGGTGACGCGGTCAAGAAGGGCGAAGTCATCATGCGCATCGACGAGCACGAGGCGACGCACGCACTGGCGGGGCGCGAAGCCGAAGTGGCGCAAGCGCGCGCGAGTTTGGAAAACGCCAAGGCGCAGTTCGAGCGCACGCGCCGCTTGTTTGAGCAGAAGTTCATCAGCGCGGCAGCACTGGATAAGGCGCAGGCCGATTATCGCGCGGCGCAGGCGAACTTGACCGCGATGCTGGCCGGAGCGGGGCAGGCGGCGGCGGCGAAGGAGTTTTCCACCATCGTCGCCCCCTACAGCGGTGTGGTGGCGGCGCGTCATGTCGAAGTGGGCGAAATGGCAACCCCTGGCAAACCCCTCATGACCGGCTTCGATCCGAAGGATATGCGGGCGGTGGTGAGCGTGCCGCAGTACAAGGTAACGGCGATCCAGCCGCTGGGAACGGTGCACGTCGAATTTCCGAGTCTCAGGAAGACCGTGAAGGCGAGCGCCGTGACGATCATCCCCACGGCGGACGTGAAGACCCACACCACCAGAGTGCGGCTGGAC
This sequence comes from uncultured Burkholderiales bacterium, assembly GCA_964539965.1. Lineage (GTDB taxonomy): Bacteria > Pseudomonadota > Gammaproteobacteria > Burkholderiales > JALYOK01 > CAZILI01. Next base: position 8,177 of record CAZILI010000006.1, read on the forward strand.
TTTGCCGAGGGCGTGCCCGGTGCGTATCCAGGCCTATTCGTGCGCGCGCATTTCGTGCTGGGACATGCGCGGAAACTCGTCGTGCCGGCGAGCGCGATCGTGCGCCGTAGCGAGATTGCAGCGGTGTACGTGCTCGACGGCAAGGGTGCGCCTGAGTTTCGACAGGTGCGATTCGGCGAGCCCGCCGGCGACGGCGTCGAAGTATTGGCGGGATTGATACGCGGTGAAAAGGTGGCGCTGGACCCCATCAAGGCCGGAATCCAACTCAAGCAGGCGCGCGGCGAGTAGCCTCGCGCTCGAGAAACGAAGGAGAGTAGACATGGCACATATCGTCATCGTGGGTGCGGGCATCGGCGGCATGCCGATGGCTTACGAGATGCGCGAGAAGATCCGATCGAGCGAGAAGATCACGGTAATCGGCAATTCGCCGAATTTTCAGTTCGTCCCCTCCAACCCGTGGCTCGCGGTACGTTGGCGCGAGCGCGAGGACGTCGAGTTCCCAATCGCGGAGTACCTCGCGCGCAAGGACATTGCCTTCACTGCCGCCGGTGCCAAGCGCGTGCATCCCGAGCGCAATCAAGTCGAGCTCGGCGACGGCACGACCGTAGACTACGACTATCTGGTCATCGCCACCGGACCCAAGCTCGCCTTCGAGGAAGTGCCGGGCCTGGGGCCGAGCGGCTACACCGCCTCGGTGTGTCATGTCGATCACGCCGCCCAGGCGGCGGCGCGCTGGGACGCGTTCGTCAAGGATCCGGGCCCGATCGTCGTGGGTGCGGCACAAGGTGCCTCTTGTTTCGGGCCCGCCTACGAGTTCGCCTTCATCATGGACACCGATCTGCGCAAACGCAAGATACGCGACCGCGTACCCATGACCTTCATCACGCCGGAGCCCTACATCGGGCATTTGGGCCTCGCCGGCGTGGGGGACTCTAAGGGCTTGCTGGAGGCGGCGCTGCGCGAGCGCGGCATCAAGTGGATCACCAACGCCAAGACGACCAAGGTCGAAGCGGGGAAGTTCCACGTGACCGAGCACGACGACCAAGGCCAAGAGAAGCGCCAGCATGAAGTCGGATTCAAGCACGCCATGATGATTCCGGCGTTCAAGGGGGTCGATGCGGTATTCGGCATCGAAGGCCTAACCAATCCGCGCGGCTTTGTTCTCATCGACGAATATCAGCGCAATCCGAAGCACAAGAATATTTACGCGGTCGGCGTGTGCGTGGCCATTCCGCCGGTGGAAGCGACCCCGGTTCCGACCGGCGCGCCCAAGACCGGCTACATGATCGA
>CAZILI010000006.1:9476-24860 GCA_964539965.1 uncultured Burkholderiales bacterium
CTTAATATACGTGCCGCCCTCGACGGTCAGGAACCGTACGCCAGGGCGACCTGGAACGCGGTGTGTCTGGCCGATTTCGGCGACACCGGCGCCGCCTTCGTCGCCCTACCGCAGATCGGCCCGCGCAACGTGAATTGGTTCAAAGAAGGCAGGTGGGTGCATCTGGCCAAGGTCGCATTCGAGAAGTACTTTATTCGCAAAATGAAGAAAGGCACCTCCGAGCCCCTGTACGAAAAATACCTGCTGTCGATGCTCGGCATCGAGAAGATCAAGGTCTGATGGTCGCCTAACGCGTGAATCTGTCGGGACGAATCGCGCATTTCTTTCTGCGCTCGCAGATGACGCCGCTGGTCGCGCTGATCGCGGCGCTGCTCGGGCTGTTCGCCGTTGCGGTCACGCCGCGCGAAGAAGAGCCGCAGATCAACGTCACCATGGCCAACGTGTTGATTCCGTTTGCGGGGGCGTCGGCGAAAGACGTGGAAATGCTGGTGGCGACACCGGCGGAGCAAGTGCTGTCGCAGATCTCCGGAGTGGAGCACGTCTACTCAGTGTCGCGGCCGGGGCTGGCGATCGTCACCGTGCAATTCAAGGTCGGCGAAGAGCGCATCCAAGCGCTGGTGCGTTTGTACGACACCTTGCAAGCGAACCGCGATTGGGTTTCGCCTGAACTCGGCGTCGGCGAGTACTTGGTGAAGCCGGTCGGCATCGACGATGTGCCCATCGTCACCTTCACTTTGTGGACGAAGGACACGGCGCGGGCCGCGCATGAGCTGCAGCAAGTCGCGAACGCAGCCGAAGTGGAGTTCAAGCGCGTGCCCGGCACCCGCACGGTCACCACCCTCGGTGGCGCCAACCGCGTGGTGCGCGTGCTGCTGGAGCCGGAGCGCCTCAACGCGTTTCGGTTGAGCGCGCAGGACCTGCGCGCGCAGTTGTCGATCGCCAACCACGCCTCACCGAGCGGATACGTTACCGCCAACAACTTGGAGACGCGCGTGGAGACGGGGAAGTTCTTCGCCTCGCGCCAAGAGATCGAGCAACTGGTGGTGGGCACCTTCGAAGGGCGGCCGATCTACTTGAGCGATGTAGCGCAGGTGGTGGACGGGCCGGAGCAGCCCAACCGCTATGTTTGGTTCGGCACCGGCCCGGCGGCCGCGACCAAGCAGATCGACGCGCAAGGCGAGTTTCCCGCGGTCACCATCGCCGCCTCGAAGAAGCCCGGCGAGAACGCGGTAATGGTCGCCGACCGGCTACTGGAGCGGCTTGCCGAATTGAGAGGCAGCCTCATCCCGCAAGGGGTCGAGGTGACGTTGACCCGCAACTATGGCGAGACGGCCAACGACAAAGCGCAAAAGCTAATCCAAAAACTGCTGTTCGCTACCTTGTCGGTCATCGCACTGGTATGGGCGAGCCTCGGCCGGCGCGAAGCGGTGATTGTCGGCGTAGCGGTATTGCTCACCTTGGCGGCCACCTTGTTCGCCTCCTGGGCCTGGGGATTCACCTTGAACCGGGTGTCCTTGTTCGCGCTCATTTTCTCCATCGGCATATTGGTCGACGACGCTATCGTCGTGGTGGAAAACATCCACCGACATCGCGCGCTCTCACAGGCTCGGCTGGCGGAGATCATTCCGCCGGCGGTCGATGAAGTCGGCGGTCCGACCATTCTCGCTACGCTCACCGTGATCGCGGCCTTGTTGCCGATGGCTTTCGTGAGCGGACTCATGGGGCCCTACATGAGCCCGATCCCGATCAACGCGAGCATGGGGATGCTGATTTCTCTGGCGGTCGCCTTCGTCGTCACGCCTTGGCTGGCATTGAAGCTGCTGGCACGCGGGGTCCATCATGGTGTGGACAACGGCTCGCGCGAAAGCCGCTTACAGCGCTTCTTCGCCCGAGTCATGACGCCTTTCTTGCGCGAGCGTGCTGGCGCCAGAGCGCGCTGGCTGCTGTGGAGTGGCATCGGGGCGCTGATCGTGCTGGCCATGTCGCTTGCGCTGATGCGGCTCGTGGTGCTCAAGATGCTGCCCTTCGACAACAAGTCGGAATTCCAGGTCATCGTGGACATGCCGGTCGGCACGCCTCTGGAGGGCACGGCCCGAGCATTGCACGAAATCGCGCGCTACCTTGCCGGCGTACCGGAGGTGACCGACTATCAGGCCTACGCCGGCACCCCCGCGCCGATCAATTTCAACGGATTGGTGCGGCAGTATTTCTTGCGCGCCGCGCCGGAGTTGGGCGACATCCAGGTCAATCTCACCGACAAACATCAGCGCAAACGCAAGAGTCACGATATCGCGCGCGCCGTGCGGCCGGAGATCGCCGCCATCGCCAAGCGTCTGGGCGCGAGCGTCAAGATCGTCGAGGTGCCCCCGGGGCCGCCCGTTTTGGCTCCTATCGTGGCCGAAGTGTACGGCCCTGACTTGGCGCGCCAGGTGAGCGTCGCCAAGCGAGTGCGCGCGGCCTTCGAGGCCACCCCCGACATCGTCGATGTGGACGATAGCGTGGAAGAAGACGCGCCTAAGATGCTCTTGCGCGTCGACCAAAGCAAGGCCGCGCTGGCGGGAGTCTCGCAGCGCGATGTAGTCGAAGCGGTTCGTTTGGCGCTGGCCGGCGAGAACGTTACTCCGCTGCACACCGGAACGACCAAATACGAAGTGCCGGTTCGCTTAGGCTTGCCGCCGGAGGCGATGGGTAGCCTCGACAACGTGCTCAAGCTCACGGTGCGCGCGCAAGACGGCAGCTTAGTGCCGCTGTCCGAACTGGTCGTCGGCATGCCGGCCTTGCGCGACAAGACCATCTATCACAAAGATCTCTTACCCGTGGTGTATGTCGTGGGCGATATGGCGGGCGAGCTGGACAGTCCGCTATACGGCATGTTCGGCATGCGCTCGCAGATCGCGGGCGCGGATTTGTTGGAAGGCGGACGACTGCGCGAATATTTCATCACCGCGCCCTCGGACCGCTACGCGCAGTTTGCCTACAAGTGGGACGGCGAATGGCAAGTCACCTATGAAACTTTTCGCGACATGGGCATCGCCTACGCCGTCGGGTTGCTGCTGATCTACTTGTTGGTGGTGGCGCAGTTCAAGTCATATCTGACGCCGCTCGTCATCATGGCGCCCATCCCGCTCACCATCATCGGCGTGATGCCAGGCCACGCCTTGCTCGGCGCGCAGTTCACCGCCACTTCGATGATCGGCATGATCGCCTTGGCCGGGATTATCGTGCGCAACTCCATCTTGCTGGTCGACTTCATCAACCTTCAGACCGAGCAGGGTATCGCTTTCGAGCGTGCGGTGGTCGCCGCTGCGGCCACGCGCGCCAAGCCGATCGCGCTGACCGGTGCCGCGGCGATGCTGGGCGCGCTGTTCATCCTCGACGATCCGATCTTCAACGGTCTCGCGATCTCTCTGCTGTTCGGTATTTTTGCCTCCACCGTGCTGACTTTGGTGGTGATCCCGGTCCTGTATTACGCCGCCAACTGGCGGCGCCTCGCGGCGGTTGAAGCGCCCGACGGCTCGCTACCCACGCCGCAGCCTACCCGATAATCGACCAAAGGAGCCTTACTTATGACCATGAACCGACTCATTCGAATCATCGCCGGGGCCTTCGTGCTGATCTCACTGGCGCTCGGCGTGCCGGGCAGCCCGCTATTTCATAGCGCGAACTGGCTCTGGTTCACCGCTTTCGTCGGTTTCAACTTGTTTCAGAGCGGATTCACCAAGTTCTGCCCGATGGAGAGTATCCTGCGCCAGTTCGGCGTGCGGGACGCCACCTAACGCTAGGACCTTGCGAGAGTGCAACGCCTCGCCATCGACCGCACGAAAAGGCGTTTCGCGAGCGAGCCGGCTAGTGACCCTCGTGTCCGCTGGCTTCCGCGGCGTCTGCGTCTTCCGACTCGGCAGCCTCGGGTTCGCCCTCGAGGGCGCCCGCCGCTGCTTTCGCCGCGCCGGACTGCTTCATCATGCCGCACTTGCACTTCATGCCGCCCATCTTCTTCCCACCTTTACCCATGCCTCCCATCATGCCCATGCCGCCCATGCGGTTCCCGGGGGTGTTAAGGTTGGCCATGGCTTGGTTAATCTTGTCGGTGGTCTGCATGGCTTGCGAATACTCTTTCATGAGTTTCTGTCGCTCTTTCGGATCCTTGCTCTGACTGATTTTGTCGAGCAACATGGCCGTCTTGTGCATGTGATCCTTGAGACGGACGGCGAAGTCGTTCAGCAATTGCTGCTCGACGGACAACGGGGCAGCGGTCGATTTGGCGCTGTCTTGCGCCTCATCGGCCGCCAGCAAAGCAGATGAGGCCATTGTCATCGCGCTGATCGCCAGCGCCAGGAACAGTCTTTTCATTTTCTTTCTCCTCGACACGGTTTGGCGTCGCACGGTACGACGCACCTACCAAAAGTCTATCCTCGCGACCATTAGATGCGCTTTGATATCGATCAAATCGCCTCGTGGGTGCGCGGAGGGCAAGCTTGACCTAGGTCAAGGCCGGCGACGCGCACCAATTCAAAATATGCGCATGAAAGGCAACGTATCGCTCAAGGGCGTGACGGGCATGAGCATCGCGGGGCTGCTGTGGATCGCGGCGAGCGTTTTCGCCCAGGCCACGGAGCCGCCGCCGGGTTCGCATCGCGTCGTCGACGGGAAGGTGGACGAAGGCACCTTTCTAGGCTGGAAAATTTTTCACTCGACCTGCTACAGCTGCCACGGCCTGGATGCGCTCGGCACCGACGTGGCGCCGAACCTGCTTGACCGGGTCAAGCTCATGACCCCGCGAGAATTCGCGATCAAAGTGCTCACGCGCTACCGTATTGTCGTCCCCGCCACTGAAGGCCAAAGCGAGCAAGCGCTGCGTGAAGAGATCTTAGAAGAAGTGCGCAAGCAGGAACGCGGCCGGCGCGGCGAGATCACAATGCCGGCATGGGAGACGAACACGACGGTCAATCCCCACATCCTGGACTTGTACGCCTACCTATCGGCGCGGGCCGACGGCGTGCTGGGTCCGGGTCGGCCGAAACTACTCAAGTCCAAGTGAGGCAAGCGACATGTTCAAGCATATCTTGATTCCAACCGACGGCTCGGCGCTGTCCGAACGCGCGGTCAAGGCCGGACTCGACTTCGCCAAATCGATCGGCGCCAAAGTCACGGGGCTGTGCGTGATCGAAGAGTTCCCCATGATGTATGGCGAATACGTGCCGCTCTCGCCCGAAGAATGGCGCGCGAGCGAGGAGAAATGGGCCAAGCAGAGCCTGTCGGTGGTCGAGAGCTATGCCCATACGGTCAAGGTGCCGTACGAAGGGCGCTTCGTGCGCGCGCGCGCGCCTTACGAAGCGATCATCGAGGCCGCAAGCCAGGGACACTGCGATCTCATCTTCATGGCCTCGCACGGGCGACGCGGCATGGCCGGCCTGCTGCTGGGCAGCCAAACCAGCAAGGTGCTCACGCACTGCAAGGTGCCGGTGTTGGTCTATCGCTGAGGCAAGCGATAGAAGCGCTCGTTCAGGTAAGCGACCACGCTTGTGAGTTCCTGCGGGGTCCACTGCGGGCCGCCGGCGAGCGTGTCCCACAGCTTCACCTGATCTTGCAATTGGCGGTGGCTCTGCACCGCGCGCGGCAAACGCGTATGCGCATCTTCGCCGTGACATTCTCCGCAGCGTGCCTCGTATAGGCGCTTGCCCTCGCTTGTGTCCTCGGCCGATAGCATGGGCGAGGCTGCGAGGGCTAAAGCGGCCAGCGCCGCTCGCAGTCGGTACAAGGCCGATGTCGAGTAATCATTCATTCGCTTAGTATCGGGACGCCGCCGCCTCATTGGTTTGACGGAGATCAAGAACCGAAGGCGGTAACACCTGCATAGTACCAGTCGATCCCCTCTAAGCCAGCGCCAGCGTGCCGCCCGCCTTACAGCTCGCTCCAGTCTCGTATCGAGTTTGGGACACCAAGTACCGGCTGCGATTGCCGGACGGCACCGCCGAATCGAGTCCGGTCGATACGTGGCAGCGGGTCGCGCACGCATTGGCGAGCGCCGAAGCGCACGACCGGGAGCAGTGGGCGCAGCGCTTTTTCGCCGCACTGCAGGACTTCCGCTTCTTGCCCGGCGGGCGCATCCTGGCCGGGGCCGGCAGCGACAAGCGCGTCACGCTGTTCAACTGCTTCGTGATGGGACGGATCGAGGACTCGCTGGACGGTATTTTCACCGCGCTGCGCGAAGGCGCCTTGACCATGCAGCAAGGCGGTGGCGTGGGTTACGACTTCTCCAGCCTGCGCCCGCGCGGCACTCCGGCAAAATCGGTCGGTGCGCTCGCCTCCGGCCCGGTTTCTTTCATGCGCATCTGGGACAGTATGTGCGCGACCATCGTGTCCTCCAGCGCGCGCCGGGGTGCCATGATGGCGACCCTGCGCTGCGACCATCCGGATATCGAAGAATTCATCGACGCCAAGCGGGCAGCGGCCGAGTTGCGCCATTTCAACCTCTCGGTGCTGGTGAGCGATGCCTTCATGCAGGCGGTGCGCGAGGATGTCGAATGGCCGCTGGTTTTCCCCTCGCCGGAAACGGCGGCGAGTGCGGGGCAGGCGGATGCCTGCCGCGTGTACCGGCGGGTTCGCGCACAAGAGCTATGGACGCGCATTCTGCAGAGCGCCTACGATTGCGCCGAACCCGGCGTGCTGTTCATCGATCGGGTGAACCGCGCCAACAATCTGCGCTATTGCGAGACCATCAGCGCCACCAATCCCTGCGGAGAGATCCCGCTGCCGCCCTATGGCGCGTGCAATTTGGGCTCGATCAACCTAACACAGTTCGTACAAGAGCCCTTCGGCGCAGCGCCGCGCATGGACTTCAATGCCTTGCGGGATATGGCTGCGCTCGCCACGCGCATGCTCGACAACGTGTACGAAGTGAGCGGCTTTCCGTTCGCCGCTCAGGGGCAGGCTGCACGCGCGGCGCGCCGCGTGGGCTTAGGCGTCACCGGCGTGGCCGACGCACTCATCATGCTAGGTGTGCCGTACGGCAGCGAGCGCGCGCTTGCGCTAGGCGCGGAGATCATGCAGTCGATCGCGTGTTCGGCCTATCGCGCCTCGATCGCGCTCGCGCAGGAGAAGGGGGCGTTTCCTTTGCTTGATCGGCGGCGCTACTTGGACGGTGAGTTCGTCTCGCGGCTGCCCTGGCCGCTGCGCGAGGGCATACGTGAGAGCGGCATCCGCAACAGCCACCTGTTGGCGATTGCCCCCGCCGGCACAATCAGCCTCCTCGCCAACAATGTATCCAGCGGGCTCGAGCCCGCGTTTGCTTGGACCTACCGACGTCGCGTGCGCGAAGCCGACGGGAGTTTGTGCGAGATCGCTGTCGAAGACTACGCCCACGCGTTGTGGCGGAGCGTCGGCGAAAGCGGGGCGTTGCCGCCCGCATTCGTCACCGCATCGGAGGTCCCGCCGCAGGCCCACCTCGCGATGCAGGCCGCCCTGCAGCAGCACGTCGACAACGCGATCTCGAAGACCGTCAACTTGCCGGCCTCGATCGGTTTCGCGGCGTTTTGCGACATCTACCAGCAAGCCTACGCGCTCGGCTTGAAGGGCCTAACTACGTTTCGCCCGACGCCTACGCGTGGCGAGGTACTCGTTACGGCGGCGGTCGCGGAGCCCGACGCGCATTGCTGCGCCATCGAGCGCGAAGCCGACTGACGAACCAGCCGCGTCCGCTCGGCGTTTCGGCTAACTGATATGCGAGCGCACCCAGCGGGTGAGAGTCCCCGCGTCCATGGCGCCTGATTGGCGCGCGATCTCGCGGCCCCCGGCGAAGATGGCGACGGTGGGGATGCTTTGGATGCCGAAACGCTGCGCCAACTCGGGGCATTGTTCGGTGTCGACCTTGGCCAGCCGTGCCGCCGGCTCGAGTTCGCGCGCGGCACGCTCGAAGTGCGGCGCCATGGCGCGGCACGGCCCGCACCAGGGCGCCCAGAAGTCGATCACGATCGGCAGCGAGTTCGCTTGCACCTGGCGTGCGAAACTTTCGGCGTTCAATTCTATCGGCTGGCCGGAGAATAGCGTCTGCCTGCAGCGGCCGCAGCGCGGCCGCTCACTCAGCCGAGCCCGTTGTACTCGATTGACGGCCGCGCAATGAGCGCATACGACTTGAATCGTATCTTGCATGCAGCTGTATCTAGGGTCCGGGTCTCGCATTCTCAAGAGTCGCCGTACGCTCGGCCTTTGATCTGGGTCAAATGCGCGCCGGTGCGCCGCTGTTAGATTCTCATCGTCCCATCATCGAGACCCATCATCATGAAAGCGCCGCGCCCGCCCGGTTTTCACAAGACACGCCGCACGCGCAACTGGACCGCGTATTCACACGATCCGTACGAGACGAGCGAGAAACTGCCCGAGCCGAGCCAATGTCCCGACTGCGGGGCCGTATACGCGCACGCGCGCTGGCAATGGTTGCCGGCCGCACCGCAAGCAGCGCACAGCCAAAGGTGTCCGGCGTGTCGGCGCATTCACGACGGCGCGCCGGCCGGGCATGTGCTGTTGGAAGGCGCGTTCGTCGACGAGCACCGCGCCGAAATCCTGCGCCTGGTGCAGCATCACGAGGCGCGCGAAAAGGCCGAGCACCCCATGCAGCGCATCATGAAGCTGGAAGAGACCCCGCACGCCATTCGTCTCACCACCACCGATGTGCACCTTGCACGCGGCATCGGTGAGGCCATGCAGAACGCGTACAAAGGCTCGCTTGCCGTCGATTACGCGAAGGACGAAGACTCCGTGCGCGTGTCTTGGTCGCGTTAGAGAGAGCTACCCATGGACTACAAGACCATCGTCGTTCACATGGATGGAAGCGCGCATTGCGCGGCGCGCGTGCAGTTAGCCTGCCGTCTTGCGCGCGATTTTGACGCGCACCTGGTTGGCGTGTATGCGGTGGAAGCCCCCGAGCCGGTGGCGTTCGCCGACTCCTCGTACTCACAATTCCGCATCGCGCAGCAAGAGCAGGCGGCAGAGCGCGCGCAGAGCGCGGCCGCGAGTTTCACCGCCCTCACGCGGGCAGCGGGCGCAGCCAAGAGTGAATTTCGCCGCGGCGAGGGCGGCGCAGTCGAGGCACTCGCCTTGCACGCGCGCTATGCCGACTTGGTCGTGATCGGTCAGGTCGACCCCGATGAAGGCATGGTGGGCGTAAGGCCGAGCTTCCCCGAGTTCGTGGTGCTGTCGATCGGCCGGCCGGTATTGATCGTGCCCTATTACGCCGCCGAGTTCCCGCAATTCGGCAGGCATATTCTGGTCGCGTGGAACGCCAGCCGCGAGGCCAGCCGCGCGGTGAGCGACTCCCTGCCGTTGCTGGGGCGCGCGCTGCGAGTGAGCGTCATGGCGGTCAACCCGGACAGTGCGGGCAAGGCGCACGGCGAACTACCGAGTGCCGACATCGCCCTGTATCTGGCTCGGCACAACGTGCGGGCCGAGGCAACGCAGAGCTACAGCGACGAAATCGGTGTGGGCGAAGAGTTGCTTGCGCGCGCTTCCGACATGGACGTGGACCTGCTGGTCATGGGCGCATACGGGCATTCGCGCATCCGAGAGGTGATCCTGGGCGGCGTTACTCAGACCATGCTCAAGCACATGACTGTACCGGTGCTCATGTCCCACTGAGGGGGGGTATATCGTTGAGAGCCAATCCTATTAAGCGCGTCAATACCTTACTCGCCGTAGTATAGATCGCTCGCCCGAGGCGAGCGGCGACAGACCGCGGCGGGAAGGGCGCTGGCATCGAGCGCGATTTGCAGCCTATCGCGCGCGCTCTCCCGATATACTGGCGCGAATCGCAATCGGAGGATTCCGCCATGACACCAGCGCAAAGACAAGCTCAACTCCTCGACAAGGCCGGGCGATATCTCGCCGGCGGCGGCTTGGGCCTGTTCGTGCTGCCGCCGGAACTCAATTTGGTGGTCGAACGCGGCGCCGGGAGCCACGTATGGGACATCGCTGGGCGCGAGTACATCGACTACCACTTGAGCTCGGGGCCCGTGCTGCTCGGCCATGCGCATCCCGCCATCACCGAGGCGGTGCAATCGCGCCTGGGCAAAGGCACCACGTTCTATTTCTTGAACGAGCCCGAAATCGAACTCGCCGAGCGGCTGGTCAACGCCATTCCTTGCGCGGACGCGGTGCATTACACCGGATCGGGTACCGAGGCGACGTTCTATTCGCTGCGCGTCGCGCGCGCCTACACCAAGCGCAACAAGGTGATGAAATTCGAAGGCGCCTGGCACGGCATGCACGACTATGGTTTGTGGGGGACGGTGCCAACCAGCGCTTCGGACTATCCCAAGGCGCAACCCGATTCGATCGGCGTGCCCGCCCAGACCGGCGACACCGTGCTGGTGGCACCGTTCAACGACACCGAGCGGGCGATCGAGATGATCGAGCGTCACGCCTCGGAACTCGCCGCGGTGATGGTGGAACCGCTGCAGCGAGTGCTCTTGCCCGAGCCCGGCTTTCTCGCGGCGCTACGCGAGGCAACCCAGCGCCACGGCATCGTCCTCATCTTCGACGAAATCGTGACCGGCTTTCGCATCGCGTGGGGCGGGGCGCAAGAGCGCTACGGAGTAGTGCCGGACATCGCCTGCTACGGTAAGGCGATCAGCGGCGGCTTTCCACTGGCGGTCATGGCGGGCAAGGCAGAAGTCATGGCTATGCTCGATGCGCGCAGCCGTCCGCGCGCGGAAGTGGTTTGGGCCACCAATACCCTAAACGGCAATCCGATCTGCGCCGCGGCCGGCTGCGCGGCGCTCGAGGTACTCGCCAAGCCCGGGGTTTACGATCATCTGCATCGCATCGGCGCCAAGCTGCGCGCCGGCATCGAGGCGGCGGGCGCACGGCACGGTTTCACAGTGCAGACACCGGGAGAGGACGCCGTGTTCGGTGTGCGTTTCACCGACCGGCGCCCGTTGCGCAACTGGCTGGACCTCACAACCTCGGACAAGTCGCTCGGCTTGCGCTGGGCGCTCGAGTTGTTGAAGCGCGGACTGTTGGTCAATCCGAACGAGAAGCTCTATATCTCGCTCGCCCACTCGGAGGCTGACATCGACCACACTTTGGGTGTGGTGGACGAGGCTTTTGCGGCGCTCGCCCGGCGCTAATGTAGCGCTTCGCGCTTGACGGCACTTCGCCTTGGCATGCACCTTGCTTATCGGGTTGCTCGCCCTGAGGAGGACAACGAGTCGACTTGCGGTACACTGCGCGATGACTTCGGACTGAATCTCCCCATCGCGCGGAGCGGGTTCGCAACTTTCGGTCAGCTTTAGCGTAAATCAATGCCTAACGTGACGAATATTCGAAGCAGCGCACGCGCTTGGTTGGCTGGTGTGCGTGGCGATGTCGAGCGAGAACAGGCGTTCATCCGCATCGTCATCCAGCTCTTGGTGCTCGGCTATTTCTTCGTCGCATTCGGCGGCGACGGCGCCTACGGCCCGGTTGAGGGCTGGGCGATCGGCCTGAACGTCGCGTTCCTCTGCTTCTCCGCTTGGATTCTGGCGCAGACCTATCACTCGGCGCTGCCGACCGCCTCACGCCGCAGCCTGGCGTGCGTGGCCGACGCGCTCGCGATTTCCCTCGCGCTGTACATGACCGAAGTCGTCGGCATCGTCGTGTTCGGCCTGTACTTGTTCATCACGTTCGGCAACGGCTTTCGCTTCGGTAAGCGCTACCTGTTTCTGGCGCAAGCGCTGAGCCTCATCGGTTTCACCGCGGTTGTGTGGCTGAGCCCGTTCTGGCAGTCGATGATGCCGGTGGCGGTCGTCTTCTGGGGCATGCTGACGGTGTTGCCGTTGTACATCGCGCTCCTGCTCGACCGCATCAACAAGGAGAAAGAGCGCGCAGAGTCCGAGCGGGCCCGCGCCGAAGAAGCGAACAAGGCGAAGACGACGTTCATCGCCAATATGAGCCACGAGATCCGCACGCCGCTGAACGGAATCATCGGCGCCAGCCATCTGCTTGGCCAAGGCGAGCTGTCCGAAGAACAGCGCGACCTGATGGAAACCGTGTCGAGTTCCGCCGACGCGCTGCTGTCCGTAATCCAGGGGGTGCTCGACTTCGCCAAGATCGAAGCGGGCAAGGTCAGCACCGAGAAGGTCCCGCTCGATCTGCGCAGCCTGCTGCAGAAGACCGCCAAGATCTTTCAACCGCAGGCGGCGGCGAAGGGCATCGACTTCGTGCTGGCGGCGCCGAGTGGGCCGCTCGACAACTTGCTGGGCGATGCCACCCATATTCGCCAAGTTCTCATCAATCTGGTCGGCAACGCCATCAAGTTCACCAGCAAGGGTCGCGTGACTCTCGCGGTCAGCGCCGTCGCCGACAGCGTCGCGCAGACCACCATTCGATTCGAGGTGACCGACACCGGAGTCGGCATCACGCTCGATGCCCAGGCGCGGATCTTCGAGAGCTTCACGCAGGCCGACGCCTCGACCACGCGCAAGTTCGGCGGGACCGGGCTGGGCACGACGATCGCCAAGGGATTGGTCGAGGCACTGGGCGGGCGCATTGGATTGGAAAGCGAGCCGGGCCAGGGATCCAGATTCTGGGTCGAGTTGCCGCTGGATAAGAAGCCGAGCGGCCGCAAGGAGCTGCGCTTGTCGGATCTGCGCGTGCTGGTCTGGGTCGGACGCGGCGAGGCGGACATCGGCGTGGGCAAGCACCTGAGCGGCTGGGGTGTAACGTGGTGGACGGCGCGCAGCGCCGAAGAGGCGATCGCTACCCTCGACAAGCGCAACGGCCAGCCGGCGTGCGACCTGGTGTTCATCGACGCGGGCGAGCCGGCGGTGAAGTTCTCCGCGCTAAGGCAGGGCGCGCCCGGCCTATTACCGGAAGGTCGCTTTGCCGTGTTGGTGCATGCCGGTCGCGATGCTATTCCGCCGGACCTGGCCGAGGTGGTCTTGGCGACGGTGCGCAATCCGCTGCACAAGAGCGAAGTGTTTCAGGCGCTCAACGCGTACATCTCGCTGGTGACCGGCGTCGCGACGCAAGAAGTCATCGCGCTGGCCCCTGCCGGTATCGCTGTGGCGACACCGGCACGAATCCTGGTTGCCGACGACAACGCCACCAATCGCAAGATCATCGCGCGAATACTCGAAAACGCAAACTACGCGGTCGAGTCGGTAGACAATGGGGAGAAGGCTTTGGCCGCCCTCGATAGCCAATCTTTCGATCTGGCGATAGTCGACATGATGATGCCGGTGCTGGACGGCCTCGAAGTCGTAAAGATGCATCGGTTCGTGGAAGAGCAGGGCGTGCGGCTGCCTTTCATCGTACTCACCGCCAACGCCACGACTGAAGCGCAAGAAGAATGCGCACGCGCCGGAGCCGATGCCTACCTCACCAAGCCGTTGCGCCCCGCGCTGTTGCTCGACACGATCGCGACCCTGCTGCGTGACCGCGGTCAGGCCAGCGCGAGTGTGACACCGGTCATAGCGCCGGTGACGGAAGCCGACTCCACCGACCGACCGATCGCGACCATCGACGAAGGGCAATTGCGCGAAATGGCGAGCCTGAGCAGCGACGCTGACTTCCTGCCGCGCCTGATCGACGGATTCAAGCGCGATACCATGGACCTGCTCGATCAAATGCGCGGCGCTGCCAAGCGCAGTGAGCTGCAGGCCCTGCGCGATCTGGCGCACGGCATCAAGGGCAGCGCCTCTCACATCGGCGCCGCGCGTCTCGCCGCCATTTGTGAGTCGGCTCGCACCCTGACGCGCGCCGATTTGGCAGAGCGCGGCGAAGCGATCGTGCGCGAAACCCGCGCCGCCTTCGACGAAGCGGTCGCCGGGCTGGACGCCTATCTCGTCCGCCGGAAGCGCTCGGACGCTTGATCGGCCGGCGCGGGGCTAAGCGACCGCGCACCTCTGTTCCTGCATTTCTTCCGCGCCCATCAAGCGCTGTTGCTTGCGAACCAGTAGTTCCATCATGCGCAGATCGCGCTCGGAAATCTTGAGCGCGGTATCCACCCAAATCCTGGTCGTGTCCAACAGCTCTTCGTAGGTGACGTCGCTGAATCGCTGACGGGCGCGCTGCGCGCCGATGAATCCATTGCGCGAGCGGCGCCAGCGGCGCACGTATTCCGCCACCGCCGATTCGCCCTGTCCGTCCTCGGCCAACACGTCGACCACGCCGAGAGCGTGCAGCTCGGCGCCGGTAAAGGTGCGACCGCTGAGGATAAGCTCGTCGGCCGCCTTCAGGCCCACCTTGCGGCCGAGATAGGTGTACGCCCCCATGCCGGGGAAGAGGTTGAACTGGATTTCGGGCAACCCGAACTTGGCGCTCTTCTCTGCGATCAGCACGCTCGAGGCCACGGCGGACTCGAAGCCTCCGCCCATCGCCTCCCCCTGCACGAGCGCGATCGTGGTGAGCGGCAGGTTGTAGTTGGTATAGTGATGGAAACTGATGTCCACGCATTGCTTGGCGTAGTTGAATAACCCGTCGCGATCTTGCTTGCGCACCAGCTCGCTGAACAGCGCCAAGTCGCCGCCGAGATTGAACACGTTGTCCACGTTTGAAGCCAGTACCACATACTGCAGATCGTACAGCTTGCCGGCGTGCGCGACCTTGCCGCCGGTGGCCTCGATGGCGAATTGGCAGTCGCGCACTTCGCGCATAAACTCGCGGCTATAGCATGGCCGGCCGCGCGGCGACATGCGCGCCCAAAGCGCGCCTAGTTCCGGATCGAACTCCAACGGCAGCTGCTCGAATTTGCGCTCCAAAATGGCGAAATTCACGTGATCAGACAGGGCATTCATGGTCGCTCCTTTTATGGTCGGAACAGCAGTTAGGTGAGAGGTGATGGCGATGGCTTGCTGCGCTGCGGCTCGAGCGGCTGGCTCAGCCGGCCTTCTGAAACGGTTGCGATAGCTGCGCAGGTCTTTGATGGTGTTGAATTCGGTGTGCAGCAGGGTCGCGAGCTTGTGCAGAATCGTCCTCGCAACTTTGTGCTCTGCTTCGGGCCCGAAGCAGATCTGGGTATCGAGCCATCGCTCTAGCCAATGCGGATCGGGCAAACGGCTTTGTATCGTGTCGTTCGGGAAAAGGCTTTTGTTGACGTGCAAGTTGGTCGGGTGCAACGGTCGGCGTGCCTTGTCTTGCGCCATCAACAGGCCGACCTTGACGAACGCCTCCCGCGCGGTGTCGCCTTCGCGATCGACGGCGCGCTGCATGTAACGAAAATACGCGCCGGCGTGGCGCGCTTCATCGGCCGCAAGGGTCGTATAGATTTGCTTGATCAGCGGCTCGGTGTGCCAGCTAGCGGCGCGCAAGTACCATTGCGTGAGGCGCAGCTCGCCGCAGAAATGCAGCATGAGCGTCTCGTAGGGCGGCGCGGAATCGAAGTCGAATCGCACCGCCTGCAGTTCCGCCTCA
>CAZILI010000006.1:24870-26198 GCA_964539965.1 uncultured Burkholderiales bacterium
CGCGAGTTCAGGGCAAAAGCGCCTCAGGTACTCGATCAGCACCAGGGCGTGCTTCATCTCTTCGTAATACCAGACGCTCATGAAGGCGCCGAAGTCCGAGTCGTGCGCGTTGTCGCGCAAGAACATCTCGGTGGCGGGCAACGACGCCCATTCGGTCAACGCATTCATCTTGATGGTATGAGCTTGCTCGGGCGTCAGCGCCTGCGCGCGGAACGAATCCCACGGCAGTTGTGCAAGCTCCCAGCGAACCTTCTCGAAATGAACGAACAGCTCAGGGTAGATCATCTTCTAGAACCTCAACGTGTTGTAGTGACAGCCCGAGCGCATGCGGGCTTTTTTAGCCGATGTGCAACGCAGCGAAAAAGGATAAAGGTTGCGAACCCCGGGACATCGCGGGAATCCTCCCAATCTTTTGCCGGATTATTAAGATACTGAAGATTGTTCTTCTTGTGTCTCAAATTTGTCACACCCGACTTGTCCGGGCACTCTAGACCAACTTGGTGGAATCGACGAGCCATGCTACCAAAGGACGCGAATCGGCTTGGCCCCAGCCGTGCTCGTGGGCGCCGGCGAGACGCTCGCCGGGCGGGCTCGCTAGCAAAGCCGCGCGCTCACATCGTAAACTTTTGTGGCCGGACGTGCCGGAACAGGGAGACCTGACAGATGACAGAGCTCATGCAAAGCGCGGCATGGCGCGCGCTTGTTGTGCATCATGAGGCCATGCGCGGCCAGCACATGCGCGATCTATTCGCTCAAGACCCGGGCCGCTTCGGGCGCTTTTCGCTGTCTGCGGCGGGCCTGCTGCTGGACTACTCGAAGAACCGCATCAGCGCCGAAACGTTGCGCCTGCTGGTCGACTTGGTCGAGCAGGTAGGGCTCGCGGAGCGCCGGCGGGCCATGTTTGGCGGGGAGCGCATCAACGCCACCGAGGCGCGTGCCGTGCTGCACGTCGCGCTGCGCAACCGGGCAAACCGTCCCATTCACGTCGGCGGCGAGGATGTCATGCCGAAGGTCAATGCGGTGCTCGCGCATATGCGCGCCTTTACCGAGTCGGTGCGCGGCGGGCAATGGCGCGGTCATAGCGGCAAGCCGATATCCGACGTCGTCAATATCGGCATCGGCGGCTCCGATCTCGGTCCTTACATGGTGTGCGAGGCTTTGCGCCCGTTCGGCGCGCGCAATCTTCGCACGCACTTCGTCTCGAATGTCGACGCGACCCACTTGACCGAGACCTTGCGACGGGTCGATCCCGCCACGACCCTGTTCGTGGTCGCCTCCAAGACCTTCACCACGCAGGAGACGATGACGAACGCGGCGGCGGCCAAGCG
>CAZILI010000007.1:0-18508 GCA_964539965.1 uncultured Burkholderiales bacterium
ATCCGCAGCACCTTCATCGTCGGCTTCCCCGGCGAGACCGATGCCGAGTTCGAAGCGCTGCTCGATTTCTTGCGCGAGGCCGAACTAGATCGGGTCGGCTGTTTCGCCTATTCGCCGGTCGAAGGCGCGGCCGCCAACGCGCTGCCTGGGGCGGTCCCCGAAGCCCTCAAGCAAGAGCGGCGAGCGCGCTTCATGGCCGTGCAAGAGGAGGTGAGCCGCGCCCGCTTGGCGCGCAAGATCGGCACGCGGTTGCGCGTCCTGGTCGATCGCGTGGAGTCGCGCCGTGCCCTTGCGCGCAGCGCGGCCGATGCACCGGAGATCGACGGCATCGTCATCATCAACAAGAGCAAGGGCATAAAGGCGGGGGAGTTTCTCGAAGTGCGCGTTACCAAATCCGATGCCCACGATCTGTGGGCGGAGCCGGCGGCCGACCCGAGCGGCGAGGACAAGCGCAATCAGCATCCCATCTACAACGCAGGAGTGGACAATGAATACTCAACGTGAAGTGGTAGTGGTGAGCGGTGTGCGGACCGCTATCGGGGACTACGGCGGCGCGCTTAAGGATTTCGCGCCGACCGAGCTGGGCGCGCGGGTGGTGCGCGAGGCGGTGAGCCGGGCCAAGCTGGAAGCGAGCGAAATCGGCCATGTGGTTTTCGGCAACGTCGTGCACACCGAAGCGAAAGACATGTACCTCGCTCGGGTCGCCGCGCTCAACGGCGGCTTGCCGCAGGCGACCCCCGCACTCACGTTAAACCGCTTGTGCGGCAGCGGCCTGCAGGCGATCGTGACCGCTGCGCAATTGATCATGCTCGGGGACACCGAAGTCGCGCTCGCGGGCGGGGCGGAATCCATGAGCCGAGGGCTGTATGCGATGCCGAGCCTGCGCTGGGGTCAACGCATGGGCGACGGGGCAGTCCTGGACATGATGGTCGGCGCGCTCACCGATCCGTTCGATTCGGTGCACATGGGGATCACGGCGGAGAACATCGCGGCGAAGTGGGGCATCTCGCGCGAACAGCAAGACGCTTTTGCGGTCGAGAGCCACAAGCGAGCGGTTAACGCCGTGCAAAAGGGCTATTTCAAAGAGCAGATCTTGCCGATCGAGGTCAAGAGCAAGAAAGGCATCACCGTGGTCGACACCGACGAGCATCCGCGCGCAGACGCCGGCATGGAGAACATGGCGAAGCTGCGCGCCGTATTCCAAAAGGACGGATCGGTCACCGCGGGCAACGCTTCGGGCCTCAACGACGGCGCCGCAGCGGTGGTGCTGATGGAGCGCGGCGCCGCAGAAAAGCGCGGCTTGCAGCCGATGGCGCGCCTGGTGTCCTACGGCCATGCCGGGGTAGACCCGAAATACATGGGCATCGGCCCGGTGCCGGCGGTGCAGCGCGCGCTGGCTCGCGCAGACTTGAAGGTGAGCGACATGGACGTGATCGAGTCCAATGAAGCCTTTGCCGCGCAAGCTTGCGCGGTCGCCAAGGATCTCAAATTCGATCCGGCGAAAACCAATCCCAACGGGGGCGCTGTGGCGCTCGGGCACCCGATCGGTGCGACCGGCTGCGTTCTCGCCGTGAAAGCACTGTATGAACTTGCTCGAACCGGCGGTCGCTATGCGCTCGTCACCATGTGCATCGGCGGCGGCCAAGGCATCGCGGCTGTGTTTCAAAGGGTCTGATTTTGGGGGGTATACGGCTGACGGGCTTATGGGCTCTATGTAATTTGCCAGATACAGGTACGCGTATCCGCTGAGAGGCGAGATTCGCCTAGGCGTGAACGGGCCCATAGCTATTCTGATCAATGGGGGAACGTTGCGAAAACCGGCAACAGCCTAAGCACTACCAACAACAAGAATCGAAGAACGACAAATGACAAAAGTCGTGCTGGCGGACAGCCAGGTTCTCATGCGCGCGGGCTTGCGCACGCTGCTCGAATTGGAAGGGCGCTTTCTGGTGGTAGCGGAAGTCGGCGACAAGCACTCGGCGCTGCGGGAAATCACGCGCTACGAGGCCGACGTTCTGTTGATCGAAGTGGGTCTCAACACCATGTCCTTCCTCGACCTGCTGGTGGCCATCAAGCTGGCGCGCCTCGATACCAAAGTCGTGCTGTTGTCGGCCAACGGCACACGGCGCGCGGCAGACCTCGCGTTCGCCGCCGGCGCCGACGGCTACGTACTCAAGAGCGACACACCCCGAGAACTGTTCGCAGCGATCCGCGCGGTGAGCGGCGGCGCGCGTCACGTAAGCGCGCGGGTGAGCGGCAACACCAGCGGCACCACGCACTAAGGTTCCGCCGCGGCTATCCCTCTGGGGCGGCCTCGGGCGGTTCCCAGGTGAGGATCATGTGCACCGCGATGGCGCCCAGAATCATGAGCGCCAGCACGAACACGACCAAGGGAAGGTCTTCTCCGCCGATGGTCGAGCCGAGCGCCGGTTCCTTTTGCACGCAGACGAAGGTCGCGGCCGCCATGCCGGTGTAGTGCATGCCGCAAACCGCGGCGCCCATGGCCAACGCCGCCGCGCTCCGCTGTCACGAGCTGTTGAGGCGGAACGCGAGCCGAAGCGCCACCGTCGCCGCGGCCATGGCGATCAACACCGACAGCGCGACGATCTCGCTATCCCAGCGTATCGTCGCCTCCATGCGCATGGCCGCCATCCCTAGGTAGTGCATCACCGCCACACCGACTCCGGCGAGCGCCCCGCTCGCCGTTAGCTTAGCGAGCCCGGTCCCGCCGCGGCCCACAAACCAGAGGGCGGCTGCCGCCACGGCAACGGCGGCGACCAGCGATGCGAAGGTGATGAGAGGATCGTACTCGACCACGAATTCCGTGTGCAGGGCAGTCATGCCGATGAAGTGCATGCTCCAGATAGCGATGCCGCCCAGCGCGACCGCCCCGCTCCACACATATCCCCAATTCACCGTGCCGTTTTCCTTCGGAATGCGGACTGCACATTCCAGCGCGGCAAACGAGCCGAGCACGGCCACCAGATAGGACAGCCCGACCAAGGTGCTGTTGAACTGTTGCGCGACAATACTACCGACGGTCACTGGGATCCTCATCGTATCTTCAATCAATGCCTCATGTTAACATAGCAACCGCATGATTTAACTGGTATTATAGCTTCACTTGCTGGTCGAGAGGAAACGTGATTCGAGATTACGTGATATCGACAAAGATCGCCTTCGCCATCATGGTCTTGCTGCCGATACTGGGCCCCGTCACGGTGGTCTGGCGCCTGGATTCGATACAAGAGCTCACCCAAGCGCTCGCCGCCCAACCTGTAACCCCGCTCCAAGGGGTACAGCGCTCACTGGATCAGTCCTACACCCCGATCAAGCTCTTGTTGGTCGTCACGAACGTCGTGATGATCGCAATCGCCCTCACCATGGCGAGTTGGATCATTCGCAATTCCTCCGGGCCGCTGCACGAGGCGGCGAGCTTTGCCGCCCGCTTGGGCCGAGGCGACCTGTCCGGCAGTCTCGAAGGCGGCAAGCGCGACGAGGTCGGCTGGCTGTTTCACGAGCTGCGTCGCACGACGCAGAGTCTGCGTAACATCGCCTCGGGTGTGGGGCGGCACAGCGACGAGTTGGTGTGGGCCACACGGGGCTTGGCGAGCGAGAGCGAGCAGCTGTCGCAGCGCACCGAGGCGCAGGCGTCGAGCTTGCAACAAACGGCGCCGAGCGTCGAAGCTCTCGTCTGCCATGCGCGAGTTTGCGCTGAACGCGGCGCAAATTTCCTCCAAAAGCCACGATCTGATGCAAGAGGTGATTGCGACGATGGGCGCGATCAACACCAGCTCGAGGACGATCGAGGACATCGTCGGGTTGATCGACGGCATCGCCTTTCAGACCAACATTCTCGCACTCAACGCCTCAGTCGAGGCGGCACGCGCCGGCGATCACGGCAAGGGCTTTGCGGTAGTGGCGGCCGAGGTGCGCAGCCTCGCGCAGCGGCCGGCGGCGGCGGCCAAGGACAGCCGCCGCTTGATCCAGGAATCCGGCGAACGGGTGCGCGACGGCGGCAAGTTGGTGGGAGAGGCCGGTGAGGCGATCGCGGCCACCGCCAACAGCATCGAGCGCGCCGCCCAGATCATCGACGCCATCGCCATCGCGGGCGCCTCGCGCGAGCAGCAGAGCGGCGCCGAGGACTTGCAGGAGGCCATCACCCAGATGGACGATTTTACGCAGCGCAATGCCGAACTCGCCTCGCGCAGTGCCGACGCGGTCAAAGCTATCGAACAGCAAACCGGGCGCTTGTCGGCACTCTTTGGCCCCCCGCGCGGAGCGTGCTACGCTATTGCGGCGATGGGACTGCTCGCAGGCCGCTGGGCCGCACGCACGGCCTGCTCGGGATAGGAGCAACGTTTGGGTCGAGCCGAGTTCAGTAGGAATGACGTGTCGCACACTCGCGAAGTCGCGGTTCGCGTCGGCCGAGGTGAGAGTGAGGAGTAACCGGTGATGCGCCAGCCCGGGCGCCGTGTGCTGGTGCGCGGCATCGCCCTGGTGGCGGTGTTGCTGGTGCTCATCTGCAGCATTCTTTGGATCGCCTGGCGCGCGATCGAGAGCGAGCGCAACGCGCGCGCCGAACTCGACGATGCGCTCGCCCTGCAGCGCGCTAGCCTGGAATTGAAGTTCCGCAGTGCGGACGTGAGCGGCTGGCAGACCGCGTACGCGCTCGACCTCACGCGCGGGGCCGCCAAGCTCTCCGAAGAGGCGCCGCGCCGGCAGTCGTTTACCAGCGCCGCGCGACAGTTCGAGCGGCAATTGCGAACCATCGGCGCGCTTCCGCTCACCGCAGCCGAGCGTCGGCACTTGGGGACCGCGCGCGAGGCGTTCACCGCCTTCATGCGGATCGACGCCGAGGTGCAGAGCGCGTTTCGGCGCGGCGGCTCCGAGGACGTTGCCCATGCGAACGACCTGGTGATGGGCGCGGCGATCACCTATTTCGGCAAGGCTACCGAAGCGATCGATCAGCTGGTTGCGCTCATCCAAGAGCACGCCAACGAGGCCACCCGCCGCGCGACGCAAAAGTCCGACCGCGCCCGCGAGCTGCTGGCTTTTGCCGGATCATTGGCCTTGCTGCTCACCGCCGTGCTCGCATTCTTTCTGTATCGATCTTTCAGGGCCAACGCCCGGGTGGTGGCCAAACTCGAGAGCGAGGCGCGCACCGACGCGCTCACGGGGGTGGCCAACCGGCGCACCTGGAGCGAGCGCCTGCCGCGTGAGCGCGAACAGTCGCGCCGCTTCGGCTATCCGATCGCGGTGGCACTGCTCGACTTGGACCACTTCAAGAAATTCAACGACACCTTCGGCCATCCCTCCGGTGATCGCCAGCTGGCCGACACTGCAGCGGCGTGGCAGGCAGCGCTGCGGCAGGGTGATCTGATCGCCCGCTACGGGGGAGAGGAGTTCGCGCTGCTGCTGCCCGGCTGCAACGCCCCCTGCGCCGAAATCATGATCGAGCGTCTGCGCCCCCTGGTGCCGGAGGGGCAGACTTTCTCCGCCGGCGTGGCGTCCTGGAATGGTGAAGAACGGCCCGAGGCGCTATTGCGTCGCGCCGACCAGGCGCTGTATCGCGCCAAGGCAATGGGCCGGAACTGCACGGTCCCAGCGGCGGAAGCCGAAATGCGTGGGACCGCCGACCGCTGGGGCGAGGAAGAAGAGGGCATCAATCCGCAGTGGGGCTGAGCCTCGGCCTTTGTCCTGCCGAAGCCAAGCGATAACGGGCATGTACTCCGTATGGTATCCGTCTGTGTCGCGCATCTGTACTGTATGTCTTGCCATATACCCCTAGCAGAAGGGCGGGTGCAGCAATGTACCGCGGCGCGCTAGTGCGCTTTGAGGATGCGAGCGTCGGCGCGGTCGAGCGCCGCAGCGCGCATGTCGCCGTCGTATTCAACAAGCTCGATCTCGTGCTGCCCCAAGGCGGCGCCCACCTCGGGCTGGCCAAGGTCGAAGGCGAGTTGCGCGTTTGGAACGGAGCGATCGAGTCCACCCCGCAGCGTCTGCCGCGCCGCTTGTCGGCCTGGCAATTGATCTGTCGCGACACGCCGGTGCGCGCCAGCTTGCCGCCGCGCTTCTCCGCCTCCGGCGAGGTCCGCCTGCGGTTGGACTTCGTCAACGACGAACCGCTCGTCGTCGTCGGTAACCGGGTTACCTCGCGACTGGCGCGCAACCACAAACAATTGACGCCCCCGCGCCAGAGCGCTGACCGCCAACCCCGGCGCCGCGCCTACGCCGGCAGCGGCGCGCGCCACTGACCGACATGCAGGCGATCCGCGCCCTAGCGCTGGCGATTTGTGTGTCAATGCTCACGGGTGTGGCGGCCGCGCCGTTCCCGACCAAGCCCGTGCGCCTGGTCGTGCCTTATCCGCCGGGTGGTTCGACCGACGTTGCGGCGCGATTGATTGCGCAGAAACTGAGCGAAGTGTGGGCGCAAACCGTGGTGGTCGACAATCGGCCCGGCGCCGGCACCAACATCGGTACCGAGATCGTCGTGCGCGCGCCGCCGGACGGCTACACCTTGCTGATGGGCTCATTCGGCAATGCCGTCGCCAAGAGCCTGTTCCCTGCGCTCGGCTTCGATCCGCAAACCGACCTTGCGCCCATCGCGCAGCTCTCGCGCAACGCCGTCATCATGACCGTGCCCTCGAACTCACCGGCGCAAGACGTGCGCGGCTTCATCGAAATGGCGAAAGCCAAGCCCGGTCAGCTCAACTACGGCGCCGGCGGGGCCGGCAGCTCGGCGCACTTGGCGGCGGAAATGCTCAAGCAGCAGGCCGGAGTGGACTTAGTCTCGGTGGTCTACAAGGGCGGGGCGGCGGCGCTACAAGACTTGCTGCGTGCCGACGTGCATGTGCTGTTCGATAGTCCGCAGACCATCATGCCGCAGCTCGCGGCGGGCAAGGTCCGCGTGCTGGCAGTGACCGGCCGAGCGCGCTCACCCGCGCTGCCGCAGGTGCCGACTTTGCAGGAAGCGGGGCTGCCGAACTTCGAGTTGTACGCGTGGTTCGGTATTCTGGCGCCGGCCAAGACGCCGCGCGAAGTGATAGGGCTGATCGAGTCGGCCTGCGCCAAGGTGGTCGCCGATCCGCAAATTCAGGCGCGCTTTGCCGTGCTCGGCATCGAGCCCGTAAGCACCGGCGCGGAGGCCTTTGCGCGCTTCTTCCGGGCAGAAAACGCGAAGTGGGGCGAAGTCGTGCGGCGCGCCAACATCAAGCTGGAGTAGCTCTCTCGCGTCGGGCTAACCCAACTTCTTGCGCCAATCGGTTTCCGCCCACATCGGCAGGAATGCGTCTTCTCGGTAGGGATGCGCTTGCACGGCGTCGAGGTTCAATTCGATGCCGCCCAGGCCGGGCGCGGCGGGAATCTCGTACTGGCCTTGCACCGGGCGCGGACAATTGTGCAGCAACTCGAAACGCCAGGGCACGTCGTACTCGCAGAACGATTCTTGCATCACGAAGTTGGTGGTGCAGGCGTCGAGTTGAATCGCGGCGGCGGTGGCGATCGGCCCGAACGGATTGTGATACGACACGGCCACGTAACTCGCGTCGGCGATGGCGGCGATTTTCTTCGCTTCCAGAATGCCGCCCACGTGGATGATGTCCGGTTGCAGCACTTGCACTTCGTTGCCGGCGAGCAGCGCCTGCAAGTGGTACTTGGTATAGCAACGCTCGCCGGTTGCGAGACGGGTCTTGACCTCGCGGCCCACCTTCGCCAAGGCGCCCACGTTCTCGGGATCGACCGGCTCCTCCCACCAGTAGATCTTGTACGGCTCCAAGTCGCGGGCTATCGCAATCGCGCTGCCGACGCTGAAGCGGCCGTGACAGTCGATCAGGATCTCCACCTCCCAGCCGATCGCTTCGCGCACCGCGGCCACCAGCTCGACCGCGCGGCGCACCGTCTTGGCGTCGGGGTCGCGGCCGCAATGAAACGGATCGAACTTCAGCCCCCGGTAGCCGCGCGCCGCCACCTGCTTGGCGGCTTTGGCGATGTCGTTGATGCTATTGCCGCCGCTGTACCAGGCATTGGCGTAGGCGGGCAGGCGCTCGTGCACCCGACCGCCGAGCATGTCGTACACCGGCCGTCCGATCGCCTTGCCGCAGATATCCCACAGCGCTATCTCGATCGCGCCGATGGCGCTGTTGACGATCGGTCCGCCGCGCGCGAATTCGTTGCGAAACATGCTCAGCCAAAGTTTTTCGATGTTGAAGGCCGATTCGCCCACGACATAGCGCTGGGCGAGCGTATGGATCGCGGCCTCGACCGCCTTCGGCTGCCACTCGCACGAACCCTCGCCTAAGCCCGACAGCCCATCGTCGGTGTGCACTCTGCAGAACACGAAAGTGCTCCAGTTGCGGCTGACGAGAAAAGTCTCGACGCGCGCGACGCGACAGGCGCGTGGCGCGGGCGCGGTCTGCTGCAGCGCCGACGGGGGCTTCGGGCGTTTGGCGCTTGCCATCGGTGATCGCTTAGGTTTGTTGGTTGACGCTGCCTTCGCGTGCATTGCGCGCTTAACCGCGCGGCTTGACCCAGGATTCCGACCACGCCAAGCAGGCGCTCGAGGCTTGCCGATCACCTCGCGTCTCCGGCCAAGGCGAGCCGGAGGCGAAGCGGCCGTTTATCTCGACTTGCGCCGCACGCGCCGGGAAGAACGTGCTGAACACGCCGATCGGGCGGTTGTTGAATCCCGGCGGCAAGGTGAGGATGAACGGTTCGACAAAATCGAACCAGGTGAGCGTGATTTCGTCGTGGCTGGAGATGACGGTCTCGATGGCGGAGGAGGGCGGACCGCCGTCGCGGGTAAAGTCCGCGCTCATGACCGGAATCTTGGTGTCGGCGAAGGCAGGGAACAGCAGCGTTTCGATCGTGCTCTGCAGCCAACGCGCCACCGCCGGGTTGTCGGAGAAGATCCTCACCTGATTGTCGGTGAGTTCGCTCTGCATGAACAGCGCGTGCCCGGCCCCCGCGGGGCACCACAGTACGCGCCAATGACTGAGGCGGTCGGACTGATTCTTACCGCCGTCTTTGCTCAGACGGATGAAGGAATTCTCGCCGGTCATCAAGACAGCGTTGGGATCGACGGGTGGGGTCATACGGTTTCCTCCTTTTCGTTTCGTTGATGTGTGCGGCCTCGCTAGCGCTCGAATACCGCTTGAATGATCGCGATGCGGCCTTCCTCGATGTTGCGCATTTGATTGGCCGACATGACATCGAAACGCTCGCCCAGGATCAGATGAATGCCGAGCGGGGGCACGCCGTTCTCCGCCAGCGCCTTAGCGCGCGCCTGGTACCACGGCCGTGCCGTCGCGGTGTCATCGAACCAGGCAAGCTCAGTGAAGCCGGTATCGGCGATGAGGGTGCGCACTTCGGCCGGCGCGCGCAAGAAGCTCAACGACGCTTCACTCGCCCAAGGAGCAGGGTAGTGCGCCGGTGTCGCCTCGCCGGCCATGATTTCCTGAATGGCGAGCCGGCCTTTCGGCTTGAGCGCCCGGCGTATGCCGCTATACAAGCTCGCCTTGTCTTCGATGTTCATCGAGCTGTGCTGAGTCCATACCACGTCGTAACTCGCGTCGGCAAACGGAATGTCGAGTGCGCTGCCTTGTCGAAACTCGACCCGATCGCTAAGACGCGTGAGCCGGGTGAGCATCTCGCCGACTTCGCAAAACGCCTCGGTCAGATCGAGTACGGTGACTTGGCAGCCGAACTGGCTCGCCAAGGTGCGCGCCGGCCCACCCAGCCCGCCGCCGAGGTCGAGCACCCGCATGCCTTCAGTGATGCCGGCGCGGCGCGCCTGATCCAAGGTGGCGTCGCGGCCCCGGGTATGAAACTGATCCACCGGTGCCAGGTCGTCGATGGTGAGCGCATCGAGATCCTTGCCCGCAGCCTTGAGTGCCTTCAGTATGCGGGTGCCGAGGTCACCCTGCGTGTAGTGCGCGTTCAGCGCGCGCTCGTTTTTTCGGTCGTCCATAGTTGGCTCGCATGATCGCTACGGCTTGCGATTCTTCGGATCGTCGGTCGGATTGGCGTAGTTGGTGGCGCTGGGGCCGACACCGCTGATTTGCACGATCACGTCCTCGTCCTTGGCGCCGTCGTAGTGGATCTTGTTGGGGTGATGCACGACGAAGCTGCCGGCCGGAATCGGGACCGTAGCCTCGGGGGCGAATTTCTCGCCCGCGCCGGCCCACCAAGTCCCCTTGATGACCGTAATGTAGCGCGTTTCGGGATGCCAGTGCGGGCGGCTCATGCTGCCCGGCGAGAACCACACACGCACGGTGTAGGGGCCGGCCTCGCGCGGATTGCCTTGGACCATTGCGATCTTGATTCCGGGCAGCGGCGCGTCCTGCCATTTGACCTCGTCGACCTTGGTGATCGACATCGTCTCCGTGTTCGGCTCGGCGGCCCAGGCGTTCGCGCAGGCCAACAGGCAAAGGGCGGCGATTCTTATCGATGACATGCATCCTCCTCTTGCGCTTAGGTTCTATACTGACTACGGTAGTGCCATCTAGGCCACGTCGGGCGTGTCCTTCAGAGCCATACCCCCGTGCTTCCCGCGGACGAGAGGAGCTCGCGGGCCGGGCGCTTCACGTCAGTTGCAATACGATCTTGCCGCTGGTGTGACCGGCTTCGATCAAGCGATGCGCTTCACGCGCCTGCTCAAGCGGCAAGCTGTGGCTCACTTTCACCTTGAGTCCTCCGGCGTCGATCATGTCGGCGGCCTTCTCGAGCATGATACGCTGGCCCACCCAAGCGTCGTGCAAGCCCAACATCATAGGGGTCAACATGAGGGTGTAGCCGAGCGTGAGATTGCGCGTGCGCGCGACGGTCATGTCGGCCTGAGCGCAGGCTAAGTCGAGCAGGGTGACCACTCTCCCGTAGACCTTCGCGGCGCCAAACGATTTGCACAGCGTGTCGCCGCCGACGGTGTCGATCACCACATCCGCGCCCTTGCCGTCGGTCCAGCGTAGCGCGGCGGCGGCGAAATCTTCGCTCCGATAGTCGATGACGTGATCGGCGCCAAGCTCGCGCACCCAAGCGGCTTTCTC
The DNA here is from genome assembly GCA_964539965.1 of uncultured Burkholderiales bacterium. GTDB lineage: Bacteria > Pseudomonadota > Gammaproteobacteria > Burkholderiales > JALYOK01 > CAZILI01. Next base: position 11,043 of record CAZILI010000007.1, read on the forward strand.
GGGGTTGCTGACCGTGGTGGCGACGCGCGCGCCGGCGTGTTTGGCGAGTTGAATACCGACGTGGCCGGTGCCTCCCGCTCCCGCGTGAATGAGCACGCTCTCGCCGGCGTGTAGTTGCGCGCGCTCGAACAGCGCCTCCCACATGGTCACCAGCACCAAAGGGACGGCAGCCGCCTCGACCATCGATAGCGACTTGGGTTTATGCGCGAGATAGTCTTCATGCAGCACGGTGTACTCGGCATAACAGCCCGGGCCGGTGCCAAGCCCGTTTTGCAGGAAGTACACCGCGTCTCCCGGCTTCAACCGGCTGGCGCGCGAGCCGACCTTCTCTACGACCCCCGCGCCGTCGAAGCCCAGCACGGCCGGCAGCTTGACGCCTGCGCCGCTCTTGCGCCGCTTGTAGTCCGCCGGGTTGATCGCAGCCGCGTGCACGCGCACTAAGACGTCGCTCGAGCCGGCGTCCAGCCTCGGCGGCGCGATCTGTTGCAACTCCAGCACCTCCGGCGGGCCGGCGGCGGTCATGACCATAGCTTTCATTTACGATTTTCCTCGAACGCGCGTCATCGAAAACATGCCGCGATTGCGCTACGCAGCCACTTCATAACCGGCATCCTCCACCGCCTCGCGCAGATGCGCGAAGTTGGTCTTGCTCGGGTCGTAGGTGACCTTGGCCTCTCCGGGTTGGAGAGTGACCTCGGCTTGCGCCACGCCGTCGACCGCCTTGAGCACGCGCGTGACGCTCGCCACGCATCCTTGGCAGGTCATGCCGTTGACTTTGAGAACTGCGACATCCATGTTGGCTCCACAAGTTGGACGCAAACTCGCCGAGCGCATTGTAGAGGAAGGCTAGCGGGCGAGCAGCGTGCGCAGGCGAGGAGGGGTCGGCGCCCGTAGGGGCCGCGAAGCGACGCTCCCGGGGGCACGTCTGATACTCATTTCTGCGACTAGGCGGCATTTCTGCCAAAAATCTAGCAAATTCGTATCATCGACGGCCCGCTGCGTATCAGTCGCGCACCAAAGCGGCCTCCAAGATGGCCTCATCGTGAAGCGAGAACGGCGCCGCGATAGGTGGTGTAGATCCGTTCACATGCCAGGAGGAGACCATCATGAAGCTATCTTTGGCGGTGTTCGGACTGCTGATCGGCTCAGTAATCCAGGCGGCTACGGATCTCGTGATCACTACCGTGAACAACGGACACATGATCGAGATGCAGAAGCTATCTCATCATAACGAGGGCAAGTGTGGCATGTGGGTCGATGCGACCATCGCCGACTCCTTCATCACCGATCCGAAACAAGGCAAAGTCGCCGACAAGGTCGCGTTCGCGCAGGCGCCATCGGCCGTCACCGCCAAGGGCGCAAACTGGCTGTGAGCACGGGCGCTCGCCATTTCCGCGAGCACCAAGCAAGCCGACGCCGCGACGAAGTTCATCAGTTGGGCGACTTCCAAGGACTACATCAATCTGGTTGCCAAGGGAAAGGGCGGGGCCGCGGTGCCCACCGGAACGCGCAAGTCGACATACGCGAATGCTGAATGTCAGAAGGCAGCGAAATTCGCGGAGGCTGAAAAGCAGGCCATCGACAGCGCTAACCCGAGCGACAGCACCTTACCGAAGAGCCCCTATGTCGGCGTTCAGTTCGGCGCGATGCCGGAATTTCAGGCGATTGGTGTCGCCGCCGGGCAGCAGACGAGCGCGGCTCTGGCCGGAAGAGCGAGCGTCGATCAGGCGCTCAAAGCGGCGCAGGTGTCTGCCAACCGCGAAATGCGCAAAGGCCAGTACTACAAGTAGCGCGCGATCGAGCGGGCGGGGCGCGGGAAGCTGCTGCTCTCCGCCGAGGCGCTTAGAGCGAGCTTACGCGCTACGCGATACACTTATGGGCACGAAAGAAAGAAGCATCGACCATGGGGTATCGCAACGCACTGAATGTCTTCGATCTGCAGGAGATCGCCTGGCGACGCCTGCCGCGCGGCGTTTATGGTTTTGTCGAGGGCGGTGTTGAGGACAATCGAGCGCGTGAGAACAATCGGGCGGTGTTCGAGCGCGTTCGCTTTCGGCCGCGCTCGCCGGTCGACGTCTCGCATCGGTCACAAGAAGTAGAGCTTTTCGGGCGCGCATTCGCCGCGCCATTCGGTATTGCACCCATGGGTATTGCCGGGGTGTTTGCCTTTGACGCCGACGTTCGGATGGCAAGGGCGGCGGCGCGCATGAATGTGCCGTTCACGCTGTCCAATATGTCCACCATACCGATGGAGACAGTCGGCGCGCAGGCGAGGCATGCGCGCTGGCTGCAGGCCTATTTGTCGAATGACCGGGAGCAGGTGGCGAAGTTCGCAGCGCGCGCCGCCGCGGCAGAACACGAGCTGTTGATGGTGACCACCGACGTGGCGGTCGGATCCAATCGCGAGAACAATTTGCGCAACGGATTTACCCTGCCGCTGAACATCACGCCGCGCTTGCTCTTCGACGGCGCCATCCATCCGCGCTGGTCGATCGAGGTGTTCGCGCGCACACTCATGAAATACGGCGTCCCGCGTCTGGAGAACACCGACCGCGGCGACCGGCCGAGTATTCTTGCCGAACCCAACCGGGGAGACGTACGTGGCCGGCGCGACGCCGTCGACTGGGAGTTGATGCGCTATCTGCGCGACCGGTGGAAGGCGCCGCTGCTGGTGAAAGGAACGCTGCACCCGGCGGACGCGGAGATGGCGGTGCGGGTGGGACTGGACGGGGTGGTAGTGTCCAATCATGGGGGACGCCAACTCGACGGCGCTATTTCGCCGATCGAGGCCTTGCCGGAGATTCGTGCCGCCGTCGGAAAGAAGTTGAAGATTCTCGCCGACAGCGGTTTTCGGCGCGGCACCGACATTCTTAAAGGCCTGGCGCTCGGAGCGGACTTTATTCTACTGGGGCGCGCGGCCATGTTCGCGGTGGTGGCCGGAGGCGAGGAAGGCGTGGTGCACGTGCTATCGTTGCTCAAAGCAGAGGTGGATCGCGATCTCGCCCTGCTCGGCTGTCCGTCGATCGGCGCATTGAATCCGGATTTCTTGGACACACGGGACCTGCTTCATGTCGGCCTGCCGGAGCTGCGCGAGAGGCCGCGTGCGGCCACCGCGGCGGGCGGCTCCCGCAACTGAGAACTCGCAAAACAACCCATGCACATCGTCGTCATCGGAGCCGGGGCGCTCGGCTCGATCTATGCCGCCTACCTCGCTCGCGGCGGGCATGACGTGTCGCTGATCGCGCGCGGTGCGCGAGGCGCGGCGCTCGCCAGGCACGGCATCCGTGTGACCGGACGAGAGGAGTTCGTCGCTCGCTGCAACGTCGTAGCGCAGCCCGATGCGCAGAAAGGCGCCGACCTGCTCATCTTGGCCACCAAGACCTACGACTCTGACGGGGCTTTGCTGCCACTTCAAGGAATGGAGGTCGGCAGCGCGTTCTCTGTTCAGAATGGCGTGCTCAAGAACGAGCAGTTGATTCGGGCCTTCGGTGCGCGGGCGACTCTGGGCGCGGTTAGCATGCTCGGCGGACAAGTCATGCCCGCAGAAGGAGATTGTGCCGGTGCCGTGCTCTACAACATGCCCGGCTCGACAACGCTGGGCGAACCCGCAGGCGGGGATTCACAGCGCGCGAAGCAAGTCGAACGGGTGCTGCTGGATGCCGGCCTCGGCGCGCAGACCTCCGATCGCATCACCTCGGTGGAATGGTCTAAGTTTGTCGGTTGGTCGGGCCTGAGTACTCTTGCAATCTTGACGCGCTTGCCTACCTGGCGTTTTCTCGTGGAGAGTGATACCGCCTTGATCGCCGCGCGCGTCATGCGCGAGACCGCAGCAGTTGCGCGTCGCCAAGGGGTCGAACTGCTGGACAGCGGGTTCAGCAGCCAGGCTTTCCTCGCCGCAAGTGAGGAAGAAGCCGTCAAGATGGTTCAGGCGCACGGCGAAAAACTAAAGACCAACGCGCCGAGCTTTCGGCAATCCATTCTGCAAGACGCCGATCGCGGCAGGCGGCTGGAGGTCAACGAGACCCTTGGTCATACTTTGATACTCGCCAAGCAGTTGAATGTACCCGCGCCGACCTTGGATCTGTGTTGCCGAGTATTGCAGGTGGTCTCACGAGCGGCACAGCCATACGAGGCGAAAGCAGGCGGGTCATGAAAGCAGCTGTCGTTACACCCCAGGGTGTTCAGGTGTTGGACGTCCTGCAACCGACGCCGGGGCCGGCTCAGGTGTTGGTGCGCGTGCGCGCAGCCGGAATGAACCGGGCCGACCTTACCGTAGCGGCCGGTTCGGCGCACGGCGCCATCGGCGGCCCAGGCGCGATCGTCGGCCTCGAGTTCGCCGGTGAAGTGGTTGCTGTGGGAGCCGAAGTCAACAGCGTCAAGCCCGGTGATCGCGTGATGGGGTCGGGGACGGCGACCTACGCGGAGTACGCCGTGACCGATTGGGGACGCGTCAACCCGCTACCACGCGCCGACATGAATTTTGAAGAAGCGGCGACCTTGCCGATCGCGTTGCAGACCATGCACAACGCGATCGTCACTATCGGTGGACTGAAAGCCGGTGAGAGCGTGCTCATCCAGGGCGCCAGCTCGGGAGTGGGATTGATGGGGCTGCAGATCGCCAAGTTCATGAAAGCGGGCTTGGTAATCGGCTCGTCGACCCATGCCGGACGGCGTGCAAAGCTCAGTCAATGGGGAGCGGATCTGTCGATCGACACATCGGAGCCGACGTGGGCCGATCGAGTCATCGAGGCAACCGACGGCAAAGGGGTCCACCTGATCATCGACCAAGTCTCGGCGAGCGCGGCGAACGGAAATCTCAAAGCCGCCCGCGTGCTGGGTCGCATCGTCAATGTCGGGCGCCTGGGCGGGACGAAAGGTGAATTCGATTTCGACCTGCACGCCGCCAAGCGCATCAGCTATATCGGTGTCACGTTTCGCAGCCGCACGCTCGAGGAGGTTCGCGACATCAATCGTCTCATGCGTGAAGATCTATGGGATGCAGTCGTCGCAGAGAAACTCAAACTTCCCCTTGATCGCGTTTTCAGTCTGGATGAGGTGACTTCGGCCCTCGAATACATGCAAGCGAACCGGCACTTCGGCAAGATCGTGATCACCATATAGACGCGGGCCCAGTTCTTTCTGCGCACGTATGAGAGGGACAACGGCGGTGCTCTGAGGGCCGGAACTAGCGCGGCTCCGGCGGAATCGCGCTAGACTCACGCCTTTCGAAATTGAGCATCGGGGTCCGACGTGAGCGCACAGCCGGCAATAGGTTCGACGAGGATGTACGAATTCGACGTTGCTGTTGCCGGCAGCGGCGCCGCGGGTATGTCCGCAGCGATCACCGCGGCGGCACAAGGGCTCAAGGTTCTGGTGGTCGAAAAAGAGCCGCTGTTCGGCGGCACCACCGCGCGCTCGGGCGGATGGCTGTGGATTCCCGGCACACGGCTGGCGACCGAGCAGGGGATACACGAACCACCGGAGGCAGCGCGGACCTATTTGCAACACGAGACGACGACGCATTTCGACGCGGCACGCGTCGACGCCTTTCTTACCAACGGCCCGCAGGCTATCGAGTTCTTCACCGGCCGAACCTGCGTGCAGTTCGACATGCCGCCGGTGTTTCCGGACTATCACGCCGAAGTGCCGGGTGGGCAGCAAGGTGGGCGCTCGATGGTGACGCGCCCGTTCGACGCGCGCGAACTCGGGGCGCGCATAAAGCAGCTTGCGGCACCGCTGCCGGAGTTGACGGTGTTTGGAATGATGCTCGGCTCCGGCAAGGAGCTTTGGCATCTCATGCGCGCGTTCAAATCACTGGAATCGTTTGTCTACGTGCTCAAGCGTTTCAGCAGGCATTTTTGCGATGTGGCTCTGCACGGCCGCGGCATGACGCTTACCAACGGCAACGCGCTCGCGGGCCGCCTGGCCAAGGCGGCGATGGACCTGAACATTCCCGTCTGGCTGTCATCGCCGATGCGTAGGCTGCTGGTCGAGGGAGGAGGCGTGGTCGGTGCGGTCGTCGAGCACGAAGGCAAGTTGATCGAGATCAGGACGCGACGCGCAGTTGTGCTTGCGTGCGGAGGTTTTCCGCACGACATCGAGCGGCGCAAGCAGCTATTCCCGCACGCGCCGACCGGGCGGGAGCACTTTACCCCGTCGCCGAGTGCGAACACCGGCGACGGCCTGCGTATGGCCGAGGCCGCCGGCGGTTTTGTCGATCCGACCATTCCGCAAGCTGCGGCCTGGGTACCCACCTCGGTTACGACGCGCAAGGACGGCACGCGAGGCGTGATGCCGCACTTCGTCGATCGAGCGAAACCCGGCATCATCGCGGTCACTCGGCACGGCAAGCGCTTCGTCAACGAGGCGCTGTCGTATCACGACTTTGTTCAAGCGCTGGTTGCGGCGACCACGGGCGACGACGAGATGTTCGCGTGGGAGCTGTGCGATCACCGTACCTTGCGACAATACGGCATGGGGTGCGTGGCGCCGTTTCCATTGCCGATCGGCCGGCATTTGCGTTCCGGCTATTTGCGACGCGGCAACACCATCGCCGAATTGGCACAGCAGATCGACGTGGACTTTGTCGTCTTGCAGGCGACGATAGCTCGATTCAATGAGAGCGCGCGCAACGGTGAGGACCCTGAGTTTGGCCGCGGGAGCACCGCCTACAACCGCTACCAAGGCGATGCACAGAACGCACCTAACCCGTGCGTGCGCCCGCTCGAGCAAGCGCCGTTCTACGCGATCAAGTTGGTGATCGGGGATATCGGCACCTTTGCCGGACTGGCGACCGATGCCGAAACCCGAGTCCTCGAGGCCAATCGTAGCCCGATTCCCGGGCTCTACGCTGTCGGCAACGACGCCGCGAGCGTTATGGGCGGCAACTACCCCGGCGCCGGCATCACGCTTGGACCCGCGCTGACTTTCGGCTATGTCGCTGGAATGACTCTTGTGCGAGCCGGACAAAGCGCGGACCGATTGGCGAACGCTGCGTGAAACGGGGATCCCCGCCGTACTACGCAGCTCAACTGCGAGAGCATTTGACGCAGCGATAGGTCCTTGTACGAAGACCAAAACGAACCGCCCCGGGAAACGTGGAGGCTTCGATACTTGAGAAAATGGAGCCACGATGAGTACTTCAAAGAAATATTCCATGGAGAGCTTTACACCAAGGTGACTGTCACCCCTCCCGGGCTGAAGGAAGGCCGAGCAGCATGTTGCGGGCGTTCAACGCTCGGCGTGGACGTTCACTTGTAGATCTCCGGCGGCGACTTCGAGACGATGCCGAGGCTGTCCCCTCGTGCGTGAACTTGAGCAAGGACGGCCTCACTGAGCATACGTTTGGCCGATCACTGGGGCTTATGGCGAGGATCGTCGGCAGCGTTGACGTATGTAAAATCGATCGGTGCCAAGCCGTGGAGCAGAATCACCACTTCGTTCTCCGTGTAAGCATAGTGATTCAT
>CAZILI010000007.1:18518-25032 GCA_964539965.1 uncultured Burkholderiales bacterium
CCGGTAGACATCGTTGTAAATCCCCCTACAGGCAAAGGCTTGCCGGCGGTCTGGTCGAACTTCTCTCCCATGCCTAAGAAAAGCGTGCCTCGCAGGACCGTAACGTGTTCGGCTTTCGGGTGTGAATGCGGGGGGATTCGGTAGCGTGCCGGGAACTTTAGCCATACCGCGTAGGGCGTACCATCGCCGCCGGGGTTTCCATCAAGTACGACAATTTTTGCACCGGGTGGCACGAGAGGTGGCGCCTCGCCCCACTGAGCGTTTTCCAGTGTTTGCATCGGGTGCTCGGCGCGTTGACCCGCGCTCGCGCATCCAGTCGAAAGCTGTCCGGCAAGAATTGCGACAATGGCGATCACTGTCTTCCATGACGTGTTTTCTGGTCGTCCATCGGTTGAATGGGTGCTGTAAGGTAGATACTTCCCGTCTTGTAAGCTAGTCATTTGGATCTCCATAAAGTGGGGGATTGATTAAGCGATCGTGGGACACATGATGCTTATTGCATTGAGACCGTCATCGGCTGATCGAGACGTCGTGCGGGTTACTGTTGAAACGCTAGGGTCCATGAGTCGTCAGTGCCGTTCAAGAAAGCGCTCGATGACCTCGTTTACGACTTCGGGGTGGGTCACTGGTCCCATGTGGCCGAGTTGCTCGAACTCGGCGACCTCAACTCGCGGCAGCGTTGTGGTCAGTAGTCGGGCCACGCCGAGTGCCGACTGAGTCGAACGCTTGCCAACCATGTACAGGACCGGCATGGCGAGCAAGCGAAACACCGCGAGCGGTGCAGGTTCCGTGAACAAGGCATGCCCCCATCTGCGCACGTTGGTCACGGCTGCGGCGATGGGTGCTTTGCGCTGTTCAGGCATCTGCCTCCAGGCGCCTTGACCCATCCAATAGTCGATGAATCGCTCGGCAGCACCGTCCGGGTCTCCTGCGTCCAACGCCCTACCCGACGCTGCGACGACGTCGCGAATGCCTTCTGCGTCGTTGGGTGCGTCTTGGTGCGCGTCGATCAGACTGAACAACGTGGGCTCATAGAGAACGAGGGCACGCACGCGGGACGGGTTCGTGAGCGCCGCGATCAGTGCGACCGCGGCGCCATAGGAGTGGCCGATCAGCGTAAACGCCGAGTGGGTACGTGCGAGTACTGGCTCGATAAGCGCCACCTCGTCTTGCAACCGAAGGAGTCGGTCCGGGCGCCATGCGGGACTCTTGCCTGCGTCGTAGAAGTCTGGCGCAAAGACATGACACTTCGGCGCCAATCGTTCCATCAATGCGCGCCACTGCCCGGAATTGCTGGCGTTTGCGTGCAAGCATACGACATCCGGGCCGACCCCTGCTTCTCGAACAAAAGGCTCAAGACGGTGTTGGTGGATGGGCTTTTCCGTGATAGTCATCATTGCACTCTCCTGTGTACCCGTCTCATCTCGATAGCCCCCGCTCTCGGCTGCGAGTGATGACAACTTCGAGGTAGTCGCTCGGCACGACCATCGATTCATGGCCGGCGCGGTTGAAGGGCGACACCAGCTCGATGAGGTCATGCTCGAGCGACGCCTGCGAGTGGGTATCGAGCGCAGCAAAGGCTTTTAGCACTGGACCGTAGTAGGTCTTGAACACCTGCAACCAGTGCGCGGCTGACTGGTAGCGAAACACGAAATTTCGAGCCGTCGTAGCGATGGAGGCGGCGTCATGCTCGAACAGCTCGGCAATGCGTTCGCGCGTGCCCCACAGCGCGGGGGATTTGACAGCGGGCGGTGGCAAGTGTTTGCCGATGGTTTTGAAAACCTGCCCGATAAAGCCCGTCGGTGTCCAGTTCGCAAGACCGATCTTGCCGCCGGGCGCACACACGCGCAGCATCTCTGCGGCTGCCTTGTTCTGGTCTGGCGTAAACATCACGCCAAAGGTTGAGACGACGACGTCGAAACTCTGGTCCGCGAATGGCAGCGCCTCGGCGTCGGCCTCGCGAAACGCGATGTCGAATCGTTCGGCGACAGCGCGTTCGCGTGCGCGCTCGAGCAGATGCGGCACATAATCGGTAGAGGTGACTTTGCACCCACGCCGGGCGGCCGCGAGTGAAGCGTTACCATTGCCAGCGGCGACGTCGAGTACTTTCTGCCCTGAATGCACATCCAAGGATTCGCACAACTGCTCGCCGACGATTTGTAGCGTGGTGCCGATGAACGCATAATCGCCCGAGGACCAAGACGCTTGTTGACGCGCCTTGAGCGCCGTCAAATCCGGAGCATCCGTCAGCGGGCGAGATTCGCGACTATTTGTGGTGCTTGCTTGCATGACATTGCTCCTTGCATCGAGTTAATGGATAGGTGTCGCGTTTCGCATTGGGTGGCGCCTACGTGGTGTAGTGCTTCCGCGAAGCGGTGCGAAGGATGGAATTTAGGAGTGACGCGTGGAAGCCAGTGTGGTAGCGGGCGTGGAATTAGGCGTGGAATTTGATCGCCCGCCGGCTCCTGATGCGAGCATAATTGCCCTTACGCGGGCGCCGGATTCTGCTTACCTTGCAACCGTGCAGGCGTTCTCACAGAACGCCCAGTCTAAGGCCCGATGACGACCTGGAACATAACGAGGCGGTTTGTGAGTGTTTCCGAGGAGCGTGAGCAGACAGCGCGGCAAGGCGACGTAGCGTCGCTGGAAGTGCGCATGCTCGGGCCGCTGGCGATCTCCCGAAACGGCCGCATCCTAGCGCTTCCGGCCTCTCGCAAAGCGCGTGCACTACTGGCTTTTCTCGCCCTTGCTCCCAGGGCGGTGGCAAGGACTCCGTTGTGCGAAATGCTCTGGGACGCTCCCAACGATCCACGCGGCGAACTGCGCTGGTGCCTAAGCAAGATCCGGGGCGTTTTTGACGAAGGCGCGCTGCGCCGCATCCACACTCGCGAGGACATGGTTCAGCTGGATTTGTCGGACTGCTTCGTGGATGCGCTTGAGATCGTGCATGCCACCGCGGGAGGCGTCGAGACGCTCACACCAGAACGACTGCGCGCCCTAGCCGCGTTATTCAGGGGAGATTTTCTCGAAGGCCTGGATCTGGAGCGCACTCCCGCCTTCAACGGCTGGCTCACTTCACAGCGGCGCCGGTTCCGCAGCTGTCACACGGCCCTGCTGGAGCATCTCGTGAAGCGGGTTTCCGATGAAGAGGCGTTCGAGGGTGTCGAGCGGTGGCTTGAGCTTGCGCCGTTCGATCAGCAGGCGCACGAAATCCTATTCAAATCGCTAGTCCGGCGCGGGCAGATTCGCGAGGGCGAAGCGCACCTGGAGGCAACCGTTAAGTTATTCGAGCAAGAAGGCCTCGATAGCACGCCGATACGCAGCGCCTGGCGCGCAGCGCGTAGCGCGACGGTGATTACGATTCGCAACGAAACGGCCATAGCGATGCCGAGTCGTGGCCGCGCCTCGATTGCCGTCATGCCATTTGTCGACCGCTCCAGCGCGGCGCAGGCTCGCGGTGGAACCGCCGATGCGCTCGCTTACGACGTCATTACTCGGTTGGCTAAGCTACGCAGTTTGTTCGTCATCGCGCAAGGTACTGTGTTCGCACTGCATGAGCGCAGCGTGGGTGCTGAAGAGGCCGGCCGCATGCTTAACGTCGACTATGTAGTGAGCGGCTCGGTACGCGCGCAGGCCAGCCGCCTGAGTGTCAGCGTTGAGTTGGCCGAAACGCGCAGCGCGCGCATCGTGTGGGCTGATATTTTCAATCTTAAGGCCGATGATGCCTTTGCTGTTCTGGACGAGATCGGCAATCGGATCGTCGCTTCCATCGCGAACGAAATCGAAACCCTTGAACGCAATCGGGCAATCCTGAAGCCCCCCAATTCGCTCGATGCCTGGGAGGCGCACCATCGGGGCCTCTGGCACATGTACCAATATCGCAAGGCCGACAATGAACAAGCCCGGCACTTCTTCGAGACGGCGCTGCGCTTGGACCCCACTTTTTCGCGCGCGTATGCCGGCCTATCTTTCACGCATTTCCAAAACGCCTTCCAAAACTGGGACGACCGCGAGGCGGGGATGGAGCAGGCATACAAAGCCGCCGCACAAGGACTCATGGCCGACGAGCGCGATCCGGCAGTGCACTGGGCCATGGGCAGAGCGCTATGGCTGCGCGGGGAGCACCACGAGTCCGTGAGCGAGTTAACACGCTCTATTGAGCTCAGCCCCAACTTCGCGCTAGGTCACTACAACCTCGCCTTTGTCCATTCGATCGTGGGGGATGCCCACGCCGCCATCGACTGCGCGGACTATTCGCGCCACTTGAGCCCTTTCGATCCGATGCTCTTCGGTATGCTGGCGACACGGGCTATGGCGCTGGTGCGCCTCGGGCAATTCGATGAGGCGGCGGGGTGGGCCGTCAAGGCGGCGGCGCGGCCCAATGCATTTCCTCATATTCATGCCATCGCAGCCTGTTGCCTGGCACTAGCCGGTTCGCTGGAGCAAGCGCGTACCCATGTTGCCGCCGTGCGAAAGAGTACACCGCGTTATCGCTTGGCAGATTTCTTCACCGCGTTCCCCTTTGATGCGGAAAGCCAAGCGCTGTTTCGCAAAGGCGCCGTATTGGCTGGATTGATGTGATGGCCCGGTTGCCCTGATTGTAAAGAAAGGCACGGGGTAGGAGCATGAGGTGGCTAAAAGGAAGATTTTTCTCTGCAAACTCGTTCGACAGCTCGCGAGTTGCTCGAGAGCCTGGTGACGAGGCACACGAATGCGTAAACGAACGATCGCCACGGTTCAACAAGACCCTTCAGGGCTGGAGCAAGACTGGTTGAAGGTGGAGGATTCGGCGGAGGTGGAAATCACCTCGGAGGACGCCGCCCATCCGATCGAGTCGGCATTGCTGCCCGGTGCAGGCTCGGGCTGGCGCGCCGGCGGCTCGGGGAAGCAGATGATCCGCCTCCTCTTTGCGCATCCGCAACGGCTGCGCCGGATCCAGCTGAATTTCCTCGAGCCCGTCGCGGAGCGCATGGAAGAATATATTCTGCGCTGGTCGCCCGACGGCGGGCGCTCGTTCCGGGAGATCGTGCGGCAGCAATGGAACTTCAGCCCCCAAGGCGCCACCGCCGAGACGGAGGACCATCGCGTCGACCTTTCGGGGGTGACGACGGTACTCGAGCTGAGCATTACGCCGGACACCAGTGGCCGAAGTGCGTTGGCTTCGCTGGCGCAGTTGCGATGCCTAATGCCGCGTCGACCAGGACCCCGTTGCCAGCAGGCTAGGCCGAACGTTCGACACTGGGGGCGCATTGCAACCGCATCACATTACAGGACTTGTGGCGTCTGAGAACATTCCCCATAGGGGGCATGGCGCCACATGACGACTTTCTGAGGAGTCGCTACATGGGAATGAAGTTATACGTCGGTAATTTGGCCTACGGCATCGGCAAAAGTGACCTCGAACGGCTGTTCGCCGCTCACGGCACGGTACGCTCCGCCGAGGTGATCACAGATCGCGCCACCGGACAGTCCAAAGGGTTTGGCTTCGTTGAGATGGGCAGCGAGCAGGAAGCGAAAGCCGCCATCGCCGCCCTTCACGGCAAGGAGCTGGACGGCCGGGCCGTGACGGTGAACGAAGCCCGTCCTAAGGAGGGGGGCGGCGGCCGCGGCCAAGGTGGCTACGGCGGCGGGGGTGGGGGCGGCAAACGCGGTGGCTATGGAGGGGGCGGACGGCGCTACTAGCAAGCGCCCGTTTCGCCGACCGTTCCTCCCGATAGCACCCCGCCTGCAGGAGCAGCCCCATCCCGACCGGGGCAGATCGCATTGCGAGTTTGCATCGAACCTTGATTGGATAGGAGCGACCAACCGGCGCGACGCGACCGACTTACGAACCAGAGTGATCGCCCGGCAAAAAGGTGGCAATTATGGAAGGATGAATCTCCCGCATCAATATAGTCGACCACATTCGATGCGGGAAAGCCGCCTGTCCGGTTCGATGAGCGGGATGTGGAAGCGGAGCTACGGCGAGGTTACTCGAGTATCCGCCCGAGAAGGTATGGCACGCGCTCACGCAGTCGGCCCTGTTGAGCGATTGGCTCATGCGCAATGATTTCCAATCCATCGTCGGGCACAAGGTCCATTTTCGCGCCGATTCCACGCCGCACTGGAAGGGAGTAACCGATTGCGAAGTGTTGGTGGTGGAGCCTTTCAAGCGGCTGTCCTACTCCTGGAACGCTTCGAGTGAGGAAGCGGTGAACGGATTGAAAACCATCGTGACCTGGACGGTGCTTCCCACGAGTGGCGGGGTGCTGGTGCGCATGGATCGGTCGGGCTTCCGTCCCGAGTCCAACGCAACCATCGACGCGCGCAATACAGCTGGCAGAAATACTTCGGCGGACCGGGAGGGAATCGCCGACGATGAAACACACGCCTTCTTCACCTGCCTCATGGACGAGGCCGGGGCGATGCTCTTGGGCCGCGTCACCTACGAGATGATGGAGAGCTATTGGCCGGCGGTCACCCGCGGCGACGAGGAGGCGCCCCCAGCGATCCGCGAGTGGGCGGTCAAGCTGGA
>CAZILI010000008.1:0-7047 GCA_964539965.1 uncultured Burkholderiales bacterium
GCGCGGCATTCGTGACGAGGGCGAGGCCTGGCGCATCGGCGCGCTGACCACTTGGAGCGACTTGCTGCAGGCGCGCTTGCCGGCGCTGTTCGCGGGGCTGCGGTCGGCGGCGCGTGAGGTGGGCGGCGTGCAGATTCAAAATGCCGGCACGCTAGGCGGCAATCTGTGCAACGCGTCGCCCGCAGCCGATGGCGTTCCCGTGTTGTTGGCGCTGGGGGCCGAGGTCGAGCTCGCCGGCGCGCGCGAGGTGCGGCGCTTGCCGTTGGCGAGCTTTGTGACCGGTAGCCGCAGGACGACGCGCAAGAGCCATGAGCTGCTCACCGCCGTGCTGATTCCGAAATGGGAACCCGATGCGCGCTCAACGTTCTTGAAGCTGGGTGCGAGGAAGTATCTGGTTATTTCGATCGCCATGGTGGCGATCGTGTTGCAGGCGGACGCCGAAGGCGTCATCACTCGCGCGGGTATCGCGGTCGGCGCGTGCTCTGCGGTGGCCAAGCGGTTGGACGCGCTGGAGCGCAAGCTGCGCGGCGAGCCGCTCCAGCCCGGGATTGCCGATCTCGTCAGCGGCCGCGACTTGGCGCCGCTTACCCCCATCGACGACATACGCGCCAGCGCCGAGTATCGGCTCGATGCGGTCCTCACGCTGATCCGGCGCGGGTTGCGGGAGCTTGCCGCGTGAACACGCCCGTGCAATTGGAGTTGGCCGCGCTGGCCGCGCGGCGCCAGAGCGTGCGCTTGCGCGTGAACGGTGCCGAGCGCGTCGTGTCGGTCGATCCGGCCAAGCGATTGGCGCACGTGCTGCGCGAAGAATTGGGGCTCACCGGCACCAAGATCGGCTGCGACGCGGGCGATTGCGGCGCTTGTACGGTGCTGCTCGACGGGCGTCAGGTGTGCGCCTGCCTGGTGGCGGTCGGACAAGCAGAGCATCGCGAGGTGACGACGGTCGAAGGACTCGGCGCGCTCGATCGGCCGAGCGCTCTGCAGCAAGCCTTCTTGGCCTGCGGCGCTGCGCAGTGCGGCATTTGCACGCCGGGCATGCTCATGGCGGCGAGCGAGCTGCTGAACCGCAACTCCCATCCCACTGAACCAGAGATCTGCGACGCGCTCGGCGGTGTGCTGTGCCGTTGCACCGGATATCGCAACATCGTACAGGCGGTGCGCTCGCTTGCCGCTCGCGGCCGCGAGGGCGAAACACCTACGGCGGGGCAGGCCGTCGGTAGCCGTGTGGCCAAGCTCGACGGTCCGGCGAAAGTGAGCGGTCGCGAGAAGTACGCTGCGGACTTCGCGCCGGAGGGCGCACTCGCCCTGCGCGTGCTGCGCTCGCCGCATGCACGCGCGACGTTTACCTTAGGCGACTTGGAAGAGTTCAAGCAGCGCTGGCCGGGGCTGGTCGACGTGCTGACCTGGCGCGACGTGCCGGAGAATAGCTTCGGTATCTTTCCCGACGTGAAGGACCAACCGGTGTTGGCGTGCGGCGAAGTGCGCTTTCGCGGCGAGGCCGTGTTGGCGCTGGTCGGCGATGCCGAGTCGGTAGCGGCGATCTCGGATGAAGACCTGCCGATCCAATGGCTACCGCTACCGCCGATCGCGAGCGCGCCGGAAGCGCTCGGCAGCGCCGAGACGGTCCATCGCACGGTGACCGACAACGTGCTGTGCCGCGGGCGTGCAGTGAAAGGCGACGTCGACACGGCGATGACACGCGCCGCGCATCGAGTGCAGGGTGAGTTCGAAACCCAGCACGTCGAGCATGCCTACATCGAGCCCGAGGCCGGCTACGCCGAAGTGTTCGTCGTCGATGCGCTGCAGCGCATCCGCGTGTTCGCCTGCACACAAACACCCTATATGGATCGGGACGAGATCGCTCGCGTGCTCAAGCTCGATCCCAAGCAGGTGCATATCGTTCCATCGGCGATCGGCGGCGGTTTCGGCGGCAAGCTCGACATCGCGGTGCAGCCGCTGCTGGCGGTGGCGGCGTGGAAACTCAAGCGGCCGGTGCGCTGCGTGTACACCCGCGGAGAATCGATGGCCTCGACCACCAAACGCCACCCGGCTCGCTTGCGCGTGAGCGCTGCGTGCGAGGCCGACGGACGGCTTCTCGCGGTCGACTTCGAGGGCGATTTCGACACCGGCGCGTATGCCTCTTGGGGCAATACCGTAGCGAGCCGCGTACCCATCCACGCAAGCGGGCCGTATAACGTGCCGAACGTGCGCGCGCTGACGCGAGCGGTATACACGAACGGTCCGATCTGCGGCGCGTTTCGCGGCTTCGGCGTGCCGCAAGCGACGATCGCGGGCGAAGCGTTGATGGACGAACTGGCCGACAAGTCCGGCCTCGATCGCCTCGAGTTCCGCCATCTGAACGCACTTCGCGCGGGACAAGCGACCGCCACCGGTCAGATACTGCGCGCGAGTTGCGGGCTCATTCAGTGTCTGGATCGCTTGCGCGGCCCTTGGGACGAAGCGGTGCGACGCGTACGCGCGTTCAACGCGCACGCGGCACGCGTAGGCGCCGGTATCGGCAAGCGGCGCGGCGCCGGCATCGCCTGTATGTGGTACGGCATCGGCAATACCGTGATCGCGAATCCTTCGACCATGCGCGTAGCGCTGCGCAACAGCGGGCGCTTGTGCCTGTACAACGGGGCGGTGGATATCGGGCAAGGCTCGAGCACGGTATTGCCGCAGATCTGCGCCGACGCGCTTGGCTTGCCGCTGGACTTGTTCGACCAAGTGGTAGGCGACACCGACCTCACCGCCGATGCCGGCAAGACCTCCGCATCGCGGCAGGCTTTCGTGTCCGGCAACGCGGCGAAGTTCGCCGGCGAAGCGCTGCGCGCAAAGCTATTGCAGCTGATCGGGTCGGATGAGCGCGCGCGCTTGCGCTTGCAGGGCCGCGTGCTGGTGGCAGAAGACGCGAGCGGCCGCCGCGAGGTGGATCTCATGGGCTTGCCGGCAAACGATCGAGGCGAGGTGGCGGCAGGCGAAGGCTACTTCAATCCGCCGACGGTGCCGCTCGATCAAGACGGTCAGGGCGAGCCGTACGCCACCTATGCCTTTGGCGCCCAGATGGCGGAAGTGGAAGTCGATCTCGAATTGGGTACGGTCGAGGTGCTCGAGATGCACGCCGCGCACGACGTCGGCAAGGCGATCAACCCTACCCAGGTCGAGGGTCAGATTCACGGCGGCATCGCGCAAGGGATAGGCATGGCGCTAATGGAGGAGTACGTGAGCGGCAAGACGGACAATTTGCACGACTATCTGATTCCGACCATCGGCGACGTGCCGCCGATACACGTCTACTTGGTCGAAGACCCCGAGCCGCTCGGCCCGTTCGGCGCCAAAGGGGTCGGCGAGCCGGCCTTGATCGCAACCGCCCCCGCGATTTTGAGCGCGATACGCGACGCGACCGGCGTGCGCGTCGACCGCTTGCCTGTCACCCCGGCGCGCTTGCGCCTAGCGATTCGAGCACAACGATGAGAGAAGACACCTATGTCGGCGAAGTGGTCGAGGCGCCGAAAGCGCAAGGCAAAGAGGGCATACGCTGCGACGCGTGCCCGGTGCTATGCCTGATCAAGCCCAACAGCACCGGCGCCTGTGACCGCTACACCAACGTCGACGGCGTGCTCACGCGCACGGATCCCCTAGTGCTCATGCACCGCGCCGAGCGGCAGGTGGTCCCTTTTCTCGATCGCGGCGCGCAATGGCAAGGCGAGTGGCTCGATGACGCGCCGCTATTCGTGACCGGAGTGGGGGCGACGACGACCTATCCGGACTACAAGGCCGCACCCTTCATCGTCTCCAGCCGCTACGACGACGTCGATATGGTCACCGTGGTGACCGAAGGCATCTTCAGCTACTGCGGGGTCAAGGTGAAGATCGACACCGACCGCTATTTGGGCCACGAGCAGGCGGCGGTGCGCGTGGATGGTGATCAGATCGGCCACGTCACCACCGCCGAGTACGGCTCTCAGATGCTGGCCTTGGGCGGTGTACGCCACTTCACCGGCGGCGGTAAGAAAGAGGGGCGCACGACCTGCGAAGCGTTGTTGAAACTGTGCAACAAGCAGGCGGTAGACATTAACGTCGACGGCGGGGCGAGCTTACGCGTGCAGGCGGGCGCGGCGCCGGTGGTCAACGGCGTCGAAGAGCGGCGCATGCGGGTGGGCTGCGGCAGTGCGACCATCGGCATCTTCGCCAAGCAATGGCACGGCCATGCCGATGAGGTGATCGTGGTCGACGATCACATCACCGGCGTATTGACCGAACACCAGGCCGGCCGCTTCTTGGACATGAAGCACGCCGGAATCAAGGTGCGCGGCAAGCGCTCGACGCCGGGACGCTACTTTCAAGTCGCCGAGCCGGGGCTGGGCTGGGGCGGTACCAACTTGACCGATCCGCTGTCCATCATCGAGAAGATCGATCCCAAGCTCGCTTGGCCGGGCCTGCGGCTGCTCATGGTGTCCACCACGGGCGAGCACGCCGAGTGGTTCGAACTCGACGAGAGATTAGTTCCCACCAAAGCAGCTATGCCGGCGCCGATTCGTGCCGTGGTCGATCGCATCGCGGAGAACTGCGAGCCGGCGCTGTGCTCGGTGGTGTTCATGGGCGGTGCGGGCGGCAGCTTGCGCGCCGGCGTGACCGACAACCCCGTGCGCTTGACCCGCTCGGTGAAGGACTGGGTGACCCGCGTGACCTGCGGCGGCGCGCCGGTTTATGTGTGGCCCGGCGGCGGCATTACCCTGATGGTGGACGTGTTGCGCATGCCGGACAACTCGTTCGGCTATGTGCCCACCCCGGCGCTGGTTGCCCCGATCGAGTTCACCCTACCGCTTGCGCACTACGCAGCGCTCGGCGGGCATATGGAACGCGTCGTGCCGCTGCAGGCCGTGTTTGGCTCGGCGAGACACACTGTGTCACCGAGCTTGGCGGGTAATCCGTGGCCGCTGCGAGCGCAGACCCGCTGAGTGTTCGCGGCGCTACCCGTGCGCGCGGGAGCGACGGGCGCTGGCACTTTCAGCACGGCCCGATCGACCTCGTCATCGCGGCTCAAGGTGAGCCGGTGGCCGTGGCGGCCGCGCTCGAGCGCGCTTGGGTGCGTTTTACGGGGGTGCTGGATGAATTAGTGCAAGAGCTGGCGTTGCTGCGCAGTCCGGTACAAGAGGCGGGCGCCCTGCGTGGTCCCATCGCCCGCCGCATGTTGCTCGCGTGCTGGCCGCATCGCGATCGCTTCATCACGCCGATGGCCGCGGTCGCAGGCGCGGTCGCCGACGATCTCATCGGAGCCTTTGCGCAGGATCCGCGCATCGCCAAAGCCTATGTCAACAACGGCGGAGACATCGCGATTCATCTCGCGCCGGGTGAGCACCTGCGCTTAGGCATTGCCGCGATCGAAGACGCGAGCCTGCGCGGTCGAACCGAGATCGCTGCCTCCGATCCGGTGCGCGGGATCGCGACCAGCGGTTGGCGAGGCCGCAGCTTCAGCTTAGGCATCGCAGACAGCGTGACCGTGTTGGCGCGCAAGGCGGCCGAGGCCGACGCCGCCGCAACGATGATCGCCAACGCCACAGACGCGGATGACCCCGCCATCGAGCGCAGGCCCGCCAACGCATTGCGCGCCGACACCGACCTGGGTTCGCTTGCGGTCACGGTAGAGGTCGGCGAGCTTCGGCCGGCGAGCATCGAGCGCGCCCTGGACGCCGGCTCCCGCCACGCGCAGGCGTTGTGCGACGCGACTATCATCCATGCGGCGGTGATCCGATTGAAGGGGTCGACTCGGGTGGTGGGCGGCTGCCCGCTGCCGATGCAGACGGCCTAGCGTTTGCAAAGCGAGGTCCGATATGAAAGCGAAAATCCGAAAGCTGATCGTGCAGGTCGAAGAGACCCACCGCGAGATGGGTTGCGAGGTGTATCCGCCGACGCGCAAGGCGCTCGCCATGGCGGTGATCGAAAATCCCTACGCCGGAAGCTACGTGGAGGATCTGTCGCTGCTCATGGATATCGGCGAAGAACTCGGCGGCCTGCTCGGTGAGCGCTGCGTGCGCGCGCTCGGCATCGAGCCGGCGCAGGCGGAAAGCTATGGCAAGGCGGCGATCGTGGGCGAAGCGGGTGAACTCGAGCACGCCGGGGCGATCTTGCATCCCAAGCTCGGTGCTCCGCTGCGCAAGGCGGTGGAGAAGGGCGCGGCGCTGGTGCCGTCGGCTAAGAAGCGCGGCACCCTGGGGACCTCCATCGACGTGCCGCTCGGCCACAAGGATGCTGCATTCGTGCGCAGTCACTTCGACGCCATCGAGGCGCGGGTGCGCGATGCGCCACGGCGCGACGAGATCATGGTCGCGGTAGCGCTCACCGACAGCGGCCGCCCGCTGGCGCGCATCGGCGGGCTGCAGAAGCACGAAATCAAAGGCCAAGACGGCCTGCGCTAGGCTCGCGGGTTCCTACTCGGCCGGCCGCAAAGTCAGCGTGCGCAAGCCGGCGGGCGCGTCGCCCGGTGCGATGGAGAAGCGTTGCGCCGGCGCGAAGCTATGCACGAAGCCGTCGGCTTCTACCCAAGCCAGCCGCACGAAGTATTCGCCTGGATAGGGCCGATACAGCTGCAGCCGGCTTTCCGCTTGCTCTCGATCGATGATGAGGCGCTTGAACTGCGCGTCGCCTCGACTCCAGTTCAAGCTCAAGGTCGTGCCTTCGAGTATCGGCGCAAGCACGATCAATGGCGGCAGCGTCAATTCGATTCGCGTCGGCGCGCCGAAAGGCGTGACGAATCCGTCGACGTCGGTGGCCTGGGTGCGCAGGTAGTATGTGCCGCCCGGAGGGCGAAGCAGCCGAAGGCGCCCTTCGCCGGATTCTCGGTCCAGGCTCGGATGCGCGAAGCTCCGCTCGCGCGCGAGTTGCGCGCGATAGGCCTGGCCTCGCAATGCGTGCGCCCAAGTGAGGGTGATGTTCTGATCGTCCACATCGATCGACCGCCAGCCCCATCACGACCGCAAGCATCTTGCGTGTCAGCGTCATCTTGTTGTTCTCGGCGATCCTCGCCAGCGCGCGATCGAGCTGCAC
>CAZILI010000008.1:7057-24089 GCA_964539965.1 uncultured Burkholderiales bacterium
TCTCTCTTGGTCTTCGCCGCCAGGTGGAGGGTCTACCACCGCCTTAAGCGGGTCGCTCAAAGCAGGAGCAGCGGGAGCACCAACAGGACTGGCCAGGGGAATTCGCGCGGAACTTCGAACCGATGAGCAGGTCCGAACGGGCTCGCGTAGCCGTTGGCGTCGATCAGAGCGACGCGCAGGAAGTATTCGCCGGTGCCCGGATTCTCCATCTGAAACTGCATGCCTGTGTGTACCTCGTCATGCAGCACCGTGCCAAACTCGGCGTCGGAGGCGACTTGGTAGCGCAGCCGGCTGCCGGTGGGCAACTCGCTCCACTTGAAGGTCAACTGACCGCGCTCGAGTTCGGGCGATGATAAGCCGGGATACAGCGTCGCGATCTGCACCGGCGTCGTCTTGCTGAGCGGTCCGACGAAGCCGTCGGCGTCGATGACGGCCATGCGAGCAAAGAATTGCGGTCCGACGGGGCGGGCGATCGCAATCGGCGGCGCCTCGGCGATGCGATCGACGAGCGGCTTGGCGAAGCTCGACTCGCGCGAGAACTGCAAGTGTAGCTTGCGGCCCTCGCCCAACGCGGACCAGGTGAATTCCGCCTTGTCGCGGTCGGTGATGAGCTTCAGCTCGGGATACTGAGGGGGGATGTCCACGCGTTGCGTCGAGCCGAATGGCCCGGCGAATCCGTCGGTATCGAGCACTTGTACGCGCATGAAGAGTGTCCCGCCGGACGGGCGCAGCAGCTCGATGGATGGCGCGTCCAAGGTCACATCTTTCAGCAGCGGGTCGAAGCGATCATTGCGCGCGAGTTGAACGCGATACTTCTGTCCGGGAGCGCCCGCCTTCCAGCGCAAGGTCACCGCCGCCTCACTCAGCGCCGGGGGAACTTCCGCTTGAAACATGGGGATCGCCTTCAGCACGAAGCGCTGCGGATCGCCGAACGGGCCGGCGTCGCCGTTCGCGCGCCAGCTCGCCACGCGCCAGTAGTAGTCGGCGGGGGGCAACGCCTGCTCGACCGCATAGCTCGCGCGCGCGAGGCGTGGCACGTCGATGATAGGCGAAGAGAACTGCGCGTCGGCCGCGAGCTGAAAGCGATACGTGGCCGCCTCGGTCACTTGAGCCCAGGCGAACTTCGGCCGATCACCGCGCACTGTGCCGTCGGTCTTGGGGGATTCGAGAAACGGCGGCTCGGGCCGCGCCTTGACCTCGATCGGTCGCTGCGCGCTGTGGCCTTCCAGGCCGTGCCGATCCACGCCGCGCACGCGGATCACGTAGCGCCCGTCCTCGAGGTCGGCGAACTTCGCCTCAGGTTCGCGGAACACACCCTCGCTGATGAGCGCCGCGAACGTGTTGTCGGCGGCGAGTTGCACGCGATAGCCTACCGCGTCGGCCATCGTCTCCCAACGGAACCGCACCGGCAGACGCTCCACGCGCGCGGAGACCGCGTCGAGGTTCGGTTGAGGTAGGATAGGAATCGGCGCGCTGGGCGGCGCATCACGCGCCACCACGGTCCCCTCGCCTTGCGCGAGACTCGCATCGCCTTGCGCATTGGCGGCGCGCACGAGTCCTTCTAGCACTTCGCTGCGCGCGGCTGCGCCTTCGGCGTCAAAGGCGACACGAAAGTCCGTACCGCGCACGCCCATGTTCACCACGGGGGTTTGGATCTCATAGCGCGACGTGCTGCGCGACTGCGGCTTGACGCGAGTCTCGATGCGGCCGCGCTCGAGCCGCGCCACGGTCGCGGCCACTCCCGCGCCGACTTTGCGCGTCAGTTCCGACAACGCGAGATCGGTCTCGCTCAACACCAGAGCGGTAGAACCGTCCTCGAATTGAATGGTGGCGCTCGAGTTGGCGCCAGCCGAGATGCGCGCCCCGGAGGGTAAGCTGTCGCCCGTCCTGGCGGGTATGCCGCTCGGTTGCGTGGCGCTAGTAACGTTGATCGAGCCGCGCGCTCCGGTGACGCGCGCTTTGGCCGGCTCGTCTTTGAGCCAGTCGAGCGGAAAGTACAGCGGCGTGCCCGGTTGCAGGCGTCGCGGATTGCGCACGTTGTTGAGGACTTGGGCGTCGTACCATCTAGTCGGATCGACGAAGTAGCGGTTCGCCAGCCCGATCAAAGTGTCGCCCTTCTTTATCGTGTATTCCCAGTTGTCGGCACACGCTGTGACGCAAGCGAAGCCGGCAAGCGCTCCCGCTATCCAGCGGAAAGGCGTTTCGCAATGTGGGTAGAGGTAAGACTTAGCTCGGACGGTGCGGGGAGAACGACTTGCCAGCCATGGCGCGCGCACCGGCGTGTCCGCTCTATGGGTCGCGTCTCGCGTGCGGTTGACCGCCTCGCACCCTCATTGCGTGACCGCCTTCTCCGCGGAGGCGGCGGCAATACGCTCGAGGCGATAGCCGTAGAAATACACCGAGCTTAGGCGATAGCCGTTCTCCGGCGTGAGCCCGACTTTGTTGCGTATGCGGCTTACGTGGGTGTCGACCGTGCGGGTATTCAAGTCGGGATTGCGCCCCCAAATGCTCTCTAGAATGTGGCCGCGTGACAGCAGCTGTCCCATGTGGCGGAACATGAACACGGCGAGATCGAATTCCTTGAGGGTGAGGTCGACTTCCTGGCCGAGTCGCCTGATCTTGCGATCGCGCGTGTCGATGGTGAACGGCTCGAACTCGAGGATTTCCGTCTTGATGAAGTCTTGCTTGGCGCGCCGATCCAGCGCGTGCAATCGCGCCAGCAATTCCAGCTTGCGCACCGGCTTGACGAGATAGTCATCGGCGCCCTTTTCCAGCGCGGTGACGATGTCTTTCTCTTCGTCGCGCGCCGTGACGAACATCACAGGTACGGGGTGCTTGACGTTCTTGCGCACCCACTCGAGCACTTCCTCGCCCGACACGTCCGGCACACCCCAGTCCAGCACGATCAGATCGTAGCTCTCGCGCCCGATGTTCTTGATAAGACTCTTGCCCGTGCTGAATCGCGCGCACACGTGCCCCGCGCTTTCTATCCAGCTCGCGTACAAAGCCGCTTGACTTTCGTCGTCTTCCAGAAGCGCGATGCGCATGTTCGACCTCGTGACGGAGAAGGGCGAGGAGCCTAGCCTGTTCAAGGCACTAAGTGGATTCTACACATGCGAAACGCCTTTGCGCCAGGCCACCGCCAATGTTACCGCAATCTGCGAGAAGCCAACGACAATGCTCTGAAAACGCGACGATAAACGTTGCCACCGCGACTTGCGGGACTTGTTCAGAGGTTCCCTAGCTTGAACGGCGCGCTCTCGTTGAGTTCGCTCATGTAGTGGCGCACACCGCGCGCTTCGCGTCGCAGAAAGTCGGCGATCGCGGTGGCGAACTGCGGATGCGCGATGCGATGGGCGGAATAGGTACGCACCGGCAGCAGCCCGCGCGCCAGCTTGTGCTCGCCTTGTGCGCCGCCCTCGAACGCCGTCAGCTTGCGCTCGATGCAAAACTCGATCGGCTGGTAGTAACAGGCCTCGAAGTGCATACCCGGGACGTAAGCAGTACAACCCCAATAGCGTCCGTACATTCGCTCCTGGTCGAAGATGCACAGCGAAGCGGCGATCGGTTGGTTGTCCTTGTGCGCGACCGCCAAGTAGACGTGCTCGGGTAAGCTGCGGCCCAGACGCTTGAAGAACTCGAGGCTCAAGTACGGTGTAGAACCGTGCTGACGATAAGTGTTTTGGTAGCAGCGGAAGAAGAAGCGCCAATCGGCCTCCTCGATGGCGCTGCCGACCAAGGCCTTGAACGTGACGGAGTGCTCGCGCAGCTTGCGCCGCTCCTGATTGATCTTCTTGCGCTTGTCGTGCGACATGGTCGCCAAGAACGCGCTGAAACTCTCGTAGCCCTCGTTGCGCCAATGGAACTGCACGCTCTCGCGCAGCAGCATGCCATCCTGTTGCATCGCTTGCGCTTGCGCGTGGGTGGGATACAAGCAATGCAAGGACGAAGCGGAGGTCGCTTCCAGCATCGCCAGTGCGCGCTCGCGCAAGGCGCGCTCGACTTCGGGTGTTGCAGCGAGCAGCCGCGAGCCGGTGACCGGCGTGAACGGCACCGCGCACAACAGCTTGGGATAGTACGCATGCCCGTGTCGATGGTAGGCCTCGGCCCAGGCCCAGTCGAAGATGTATTCGCCGTACGAGTGCGACTTGAGATACAGCGGCATTGCTCCGCGCAGTTCGGTGCCGGCCCACAAGGTGAGATAGCGCGGCGTCCAGCCGGTGCGCGGACAGGCCGCCCCGGTCTCGTGCAGCGCATGCAAGAACTCGTGGCGTAAGAACGGCTGCCCACCGGCGAGCGCGTTCCACGCGCCCGGATCGATGTCGGTCAGCGAATCGACGATTTTGCTCGAGAGATGCACTTCAGTGGGAAGGCCTGCACGGTGGTCTCGCTACGTCAGCCGCGATGCTATCATGGCGCGAGATGCGAAACGATTATCGCAGATTGTCATGCTGATCGGCGTTGCTCAAATCAATTGCACGGTCGGAGATCTCGCCGGCAACGCGCGCAAGCTACTCGACTACGCGATGCGCGCCGAGATCGCGGGCGCGGATCTGTTGGTGACGCCCGAACTGTCGCTGTCCGGCTATCCGCCCGAGGATCTGCTGCTGCGCGGGGGATTCAACCGAGCGTGCGACGAGGCGCTGCGTGCGCTGGCGAGCCAGATAGGCCGAATCGCGGTCGTAGTGGGTTATCCGCTGCAAGAGGGCGAGCGCATCTACAACGCCGCGGCGGTGCTGCGTGACGGCAAAGTCGAAGCGCTGTATCGCAAGCATCAGCTGCCGAACAACAGCGTGTTCGACGAAGAGCGCTATTTCGAGCCGGGGCGCCTGCCGTGCGTGGTCGAAGTGGCCGGAGTGCGGGTCGGCGTCAATATTTGCGAAGATATCTGGTTTCCCGGCACGGCGCGCGCCGCGCGCGAGGCGGGCGCAGAAGTTCTCGTGGTTCCCAACGGCTCGCCCTACCATATGAACAAGCAAGGCGTGCGCTACCAAGTGGTGCGCGATCGCATCAAGGAGGCGGGCATCCCGATCGTGTATGCCAACTTGGTGGGCGGGCAAGACGAACTCGTATTCGACGGCGCCTCGTTCGCGCTCGGGCGCGAAGGCAACATCGCGCTGCGGCTTGCCGCCTACGAAGAAGCACTCGGCCTGGTCGAGTTCGACGGCGACTTAAAGCCCGAGACGCTTGCGCCCGAGCCCAGTTTGGAGGCGTCGGTATACGGCGCGCTTTGTTTAGGCGTGCGCGATTATGTGCAGAAGAACGGCTTTCCCGGCGTGCTGCTGGGACTGTCCGGCGGAATCGACTCGGCGCTCACTCTGTGCGTGGCGGTCGACGCGCTCGGCGCCGACAAGGTGCAGGCGGTGATGATGCCCTCGGAGTTCACCGCCGACATGAGTGTGCAAGATGCGGCGGCGATGGCACGCAACTTGGAAGTCAAGTACAGCGTGATCCCGATCAAACCGGCGTTCGAGGCGTTTCTCGCCACTTTGGCCGAGGAGTTCAAGGGCCGCCCGTTCGACACGACGGAAGAGAACCTCCAGGCGCGCATCCGCGGGACCTTGCTCATGGCGCTGTCCAACAAGTACGGCTCCATTGTTCTCACCACCGGCAACAAAAGCGAGATGGCGGTCGGCTATTGCACCTTGTACGGCGACATGGCGGGCGGCTTCGCGGTGATCAAGGATTTGAGCAAGACCCTGGTGTACCGGTTGTCGCGCTACCGAAATTCGCTCGGCGCCGCAATTCCCGAGCGCGTCATTACGCGCGCGCCGTCCGCCGAGCTGCGGCCCAACCAGACCGACCAAGACAGCTTACCGCCCTACGACATTTTGGATGCCGTGATGGAGGCCTACATGGAGCAAAACCAGAGCGCCGAGGAAATTATCGCGCGCGGTTTTCAAGCGGCCGACGTCAATCGCGTCGTGAGCCTGATCAAGCGCAACGAATACAAGCGACGCCAAGCCCCACTGGGCGTGCGCATCACCGAGCGAGGCTTCGGTAAGGACTGGCGCTATCCCATCACGTCCAAATTCTAGACGCCTATACGGCACAGAGTACGTCGCCAAACCGCGCTCCCACACAACGGTTTTCTGCCCATACTCCCCAAGTTGCGGTGACGTCCCGAGCGCGAGACGGGGCGGGGAGACGCTGCGCGGTGCGCGTCGACCTTGCGCCTTCGGCGATTGTCTTTGCTGGCACGCTCCGCTACCATCGGGTCGATAGACGTTACCTGTCTGCCACGGAGGCATGGATGAAAAAAATCGAGGCCATCATCAAGCCGTTCAAGCTTGATGAGGTGCGCGAAGCGCTGTCCGAGATCGGGGTGTCCGGCCTCACCGTCACCGAGGTCAAGGGATTCGGACGACAGAAAGGCCACACCGAGCTGTACCGGGGCGCGGAATACGTGGTCGACTTTTTGCCGAAAGTCAAAATCGAGGTCGTGATCCCCTCCGACCTGGAGGACAAAGCGGTAGAGGCGATTATCAAGGCCGCGCGCACGGGCAAGATCGGCGACGGCAAGATTTTCGTGTTCGACGTCGGTCACGTGGTTCGCATTCGCACCGGCGAGGCGAACGAAGACGCCATCTGAGGCGCTCGAGCGCTCATCGCGGCCCGCCATGATCGAGTCGGGCCCACTGCCGTTCACGCTACCCAACGAATTCATCTCCGTACCGAGTTTCGACGGCGCGGTGGACGGCTCGCGCTTATGGTTTGTGTTCCAGCGTTCGCGCTTGCTCGTGTTCGACGCCGACGGCGAAGCGCGGTTGCCGATCGGTCTCGACGAGCACGGTCTACTCCCGCAGCGCAAGGTCTATCTGGGTACCTGGCTCGATCGGCATTGTTTTGCCGCCGAGTTGCCCGCCGAAGCGCCGGTGCCCGAAGGGTCGTCGTTACTCGGGTTACGCGAGGTGTTCGGCCGGCTCGCCGAAGAATACTTCGCGTTGGCGGGGCGCGCCCTGCAAATCATCGATTGGGATCGAAACCATCAGTTTTGCGGCGCCTGCGCGACGCCTACCCAGCCGCGCACCACCGAACGCGCGCGCGAGTGCCCGAGCTGCGGCTTGGTGAGCTATCCGCGCATCGCCCCCGCAGTCATGGTTCTAGTGCGGCGCGAAAAGCAGCTTCTGTTGGCTCGCTCGCCGCACTTCGCACCCGGCATGTACAGTGCGCTGGCCGGTTTCGTCGATCCCGGCGAGAGCCTGGAGCGCACCATCGCGCGCGAAGTGCAGGAGGAGGTCGGTCTTGCGGTGCACAACGTGCGCTACTTCGGCAGCCAATCCTGGCCGTTTCCGCACTCTTTGATGATCGCCTTTACCGCCGACTACGCCTCGGGCGAGCTTACCCCTGACCGGGTCGAGATCGAAGACGCCCAATGGTTCGATCTGGAGAACTTGCCTCGACTGCCGGGCAAGATCAGCATCTCACGCCGCCTGATCGACGCCGCCATCGCCGAGTTGAGCACGCCGTAAACTTGGTTTTCACATTGTGTTACAATAGGACTCGGCCCCGGGATGCGAGCCGAGTGCTTAGGCCCGAACACGGGAGGAAAAAGCGCCGGTCAACGACAACAACGAGACCGCCTGTACCCTGGACTGAGCCGATCAACCGGCAGTCGATTCGCTTCATGCACCAGAACAAAGTGACATCATCATCGCCCAAAACCACACGCGTCGAGAGCAGCAGCCAACGGCTTTTCTGTGGCTATTGTCAACGCTTTAAGACCGGAAAGTTCCGCTTCACCGGCAACTACGGCACGACCCGGATCTGCGAAGATTGCTACGCCCTGAGGCGGCGCGCGCGCAAGCTTGCGGCTCGCCAGCAGCCCGCGGCCAGCGACGGGCACGCCAAACCCGAGAAGGCGGCCCCCTAGGGCAGCTTTTCGCCGCCGCGTCGGCGAGGGACTAGCCGGCGGCGGAGGGTTGCGCGATCGCGCGGGCGGTGTGCCGCGCGATGACCGCTTCTTCGTCGGTTGCTAGCGCGTAGACGCCTAGTCGGCTCGACTCGGCGGAGATCTTCTCGCGCGATTGCGAGTTCGCTGTCTGGTCCAGCGCTACACCGAGCCAATTCAAACGCGCGCACAAGCGCGCCCGTATTTCCGGCGAATGCTCGCCGATTCCGCCGGTAAACACCAGCGCATCGACGCCGCCTAGCACGGCAGCCAGTGCGCCGAACTCGCGCGCCGCGCGGTAGATGAAAAGCTCGACCGCCTCGTGCGCGTGCGGAAGGTCGGAGGCGAGCAGGCTGCGCATGTCGGCACTTATGCCCGAGACGCCGCGCAGGCCTGACTCGTGATACAGCATCCGGGTAACCCGCTCGATCGACCAGCCTTGGCCCTGCAGCAGGTAGAGGAGAACGCCCGGGTCGAGCGCGCCCGGCCGCGAGCCCATCATGAGCCCGTCTAGGGCGGTGAAGCCCATGCTGGTGGCCACACTCGCGCGCGCTTGCATGGCGCACATGCTCGCCCCGCTGCCCAGGTGCGCGACGATGACCTTGCCCTCGGCCAGCGCGCCCAGATGGGCGGGCAGCGTCTGCGCGATGTATTCGTAGGACAGGCCGTGAAAGCCGTAGCGCTTCACGCCCGCTTCGGTGAGCGAGCGGGGAAGGGCGAAAAGCTGCGCCAGGCGCGGCTGCGTGCGGTGGAACGCTGTATCGAAGCAGGCGAGCTGCCGCGCGCGCGGGAAGGCGTTCGCGGCCGCGTCGATCGCCGCCAGGTTGTGCGGCTGATGCAGTGGCGCCAGCGGGATGAGTGCCGCCAGCGCCGCCCGCTCCTGCGCACCGAGCAGGGTTGGCGCGGCGAACGTCTCTCCGCCGTGGACCACCCGGTGGCCGACCGCGACGATACTGCCGCTGTCGAGGTTCGCCCGCAGCCAGGAGAGCGCGAGGTCGACCAGGCGGCCGGGCTCCGGGTGCAATTCGGCATAGCGCTGCGCGGTCAAGACAGCGCCGCTCGCGTCGACCACGCGTAGCGCGATCCCGCCCTCGACCAGCTCCACCAAGCCGCGCGTAAGACGAGCGCCCGGACCGGCCTCGTCGATCGCATAGCAGGCGAACTTGACGGTCGCCGAGCCAGCGTTGACGACGAGGATGCGCTCGTTCAAGCGGTGAGCGCGCGTCGGTGCGCGGCGACTAGCACGGCCAGCGCGCAGGAGGCGGCGCGCTCGAACGGGTCGTCGGCGCGGCTGGTGAGCGCGATTGGCACCCGCGCGCCGAGCGCCACACCGGCCGCGCGCGCCCCAGCGAAATACTGCAACTGCTTGGCCAACATGTTGCCCGCTTCCAAGTCGGGCACCACCAAGACGTCGGCCACGCCGGCGACCGGCGAGCGGATCGACTTGGCCTGCGCCGCCTCGGGCGACACCGCATTGTCGAAGGCGAGCGGTCCGTCGACCATGCCGCCGGTGATTTGCCCGCGGTCGGCCATCTTGCACAAGGCGGCGGCGTCGATGCTGGAGGGCATGGCCGGATTGACCGTTTCCGCCGCCGACAAGATCGCCACCTTGGGCTCGGCGCAACCCAGGGCGTGCGCGAGCTCGATGGCGTTCTGCACGATGTCACGCTTGTCGAGAAGCGTAGGCGCGATGTTGATGGCCGCGTCGGTCAACAGCAACAGGCGAGGGTAGGCCGGCACGTCGAGCACGAACACATGGCTTACGCGCCGCTCGGTGCGCAGGCCGGTGTCCTTGGCCACCACTTCGGCCATCAGCTCGTCGGTGTGTAGGCTGCCCTTGAGGATCGCTTGGGCGGCACCGCTGCGTACCAACGCGACCGCCTTTTCGGCCGCGTCGTGACTGTGCGCCGCCGCCACTTGCTCGTAGGCGGAGATATCCACGCCCGCCGCCTGCGCCAGCGTCTGCAGCTTTGCCGGCGGGGCCACCAGAATCGGCCTTATGAGTCCTTGTGCGGCGGCGTCCAGCGCGCCCAACAAGGCCGCGCGATCGCAGGGATGAACCACCGCCGTGGGCAGCGCCGGCAGTTTGGCACAGCGCGCGACCAACTCTAGCAGGCGTGTCGGCGGAGCTGATCGGGCGGCGTCGTTCACGCTGTCGAGTTGCGAGTCATCGCCTGCAGCAACTCGCGCACTTTGTCGAACTCGTTGGACTTGTCCAAGAAATAGTTCGCTCCCTGGCTTAGGAACAGCCTGCGGTAGTGCGGCTCCGCGTAGTTGGTGAGTGCGATGATCTGAGTCTGCGGCAGTTCGCGTTTGACGAACTTGAGCACATCCAGCCCGTTCGAGGTGCGCAGCTTGATGTCCAGCAGCACCAGATGCGGAACGTGCGCACGGATGCCGGCTATAGCCTCGGGCGCGTCTTCATAGCTCGCCACGAACTTCACGCCGTCGATGCCTTCGATCAAATCGACCAGGCGATCGCGCACCACGGCCGAATCCTCGACCACAATCACCTTGAGCAAAGCCGTCTCCGCTCGAAACGCTACCGGGTCCATGCTAGTCCCGCGGCGACGGGTAGATGAATCAGAGATGCACACGCCCGCGTGTCAGAGATTTCCTACAGCCTAGTTAATGATGCCCTGCTGCAGCGCGTAGCGGGTGAAGTCTGCGTTGTTCTTGAAGCCGGTTTTCTCGATGATGCGCGCACGATGCGTGCTCACCGTCTTGATACTGACGTGCAGTGATTCGGCGATTTCGGTCAAGCTGCGGCCGGCGGCGATCAGCTTGAAGATCTCGAACTCACGGTCTGACAGCGCCGCGTGCGCAGCCTGGGAGCTCGCCCCGCCGCTCACTTCCTCGAGCAAGCGCTCGGCGAGCGCCGCGCTCACGTACTTGCCGCCGCCGGCGACCTTGCGTATCGCGGTGAGCAGCAACTCGGGCGCGCTCTCCTTGGTGAGGTAGCCGGCCGCGCCCTGCTTGAGCATGCGCAGCGCGTACTGGTCTTCCGGATAGCTGCTCAAGACCAGTGTCGCGACTCGCGGAAATTCACTGCGGATATGCCTCAACAGTTCGACGCCGGTCTTGCCGGGTAGGCCGATGTCGAGCAACACCAAGTCTGCTACCGTGTGGCGCAGAAAAGCGATGGCCTCGGCGGCGTTGCTCGCCTCGCCGACCGCCTGCATATCCTCCGCCCGCTCGATGATGTGCTTCAAACCCTCGCGCACCACGGCGTGGTCGTCCACCACCAGCACTTTGATTAAAGACAAGCGCTCTTCCCTCGCGCCACAGTCGGCTCGCCGTCATGGCGCACCGCCTTGCGTACCATTCGCCTCGTCCATGCCGTCCGGCCCCGCTTGCAGCGGCATGCGCACCGTTACCAAGGTGCCGCCCCAAGGCGAGTTGCCCAGCGTGACCTCACCGCCGTGCGAGCGCGCCCGCTCGTGCATGCCCAGAATGCCGAAGTGCCCACTGCGGGTCAACTCCGACGGCGCAATACCCTTGCCGTCGTCGGCGATCTCGACCACTACGGCGCCGCTTTCTTTTCGCGCCCGCACCTCCACGTGCCTCGCCCCGGCATGTCGCCACACGTTGTTGAGCGCCTCTTGGATTATACGGAACAGCGCCGTGTTTTGTGGCGCGGGCAGGCTCTGCTCCTGGAGTGCTTCCTCGATCGCCACGGAGCAGGCGATGCCGGCGCGATCGGCGATCTCATGGGCTTGCCAGTCGATCGCCGCCCACACGCCCAGATTGTCGAGGATGCTCGGGCGCAAGTCGTTGATGATGCGTCGGGTCGCGCGTACCGCCGAGTCCGCCAGCTGCGCCGACTTGGCAAGCCGTGCCTCCAGCGCCGTCAAATCCTCCTTGAGCAGATCGCCGGCAGCACTCAAGTCCATTTTTATTCCGGTCAACGTGGCGCCCAGATCGTCGTGGATCTCGCGCGCGATGCGCGTGGGCGCGGCCCCGCGCGCCGATTCCATTTGTGACCACAGCTGGCGCAGCTTCTCGTGCGAGGCAGTGATCAAGTCCTGATTGCGCTTCAGTTCGGTGACGTCGAGCACGGTTACGATGACGCCGACGATGTCGCCCGCTTGATTGCGATGTGGCGCGAAGGACGACAAGGTCCAAGCCACCCCTGGATCGGCGCCGCGCTCGGGGTCGACCGGCACCGGCAAATACTCAGTGGTGCCGCGCAGGTGCGCGCGGGGCTCGCGCGCGACCACGGTTTCCCCGGCTAGCGCGCGCTCAAAATAGGGGTTGATGTCCGAGCTGCGCAGCGCCGGAAACAGTTCGTAGATGTGGCGGCCCATCGCCGCCTCGCGGGGCACGCCGGTGAATTCGGCGAGGAAGCGGTTCCACTCCACCGCGTGGAGATCGCGGTCATACACCGCGAGCCCCTCGTTGACGCTGTTCATCACTTCTTCGTTGAATTGGTTGGCCGCCAACAGCGCATTCTGCGCTTCGCGCTGCGCGGTGATGTCGCTGCCCACGCCTCGATAGCCCTTGAAGTTCCCTTGCGTGTCGAACACGGGCTCGCCGCTCACGCTGACGTAGCGCATGCGCCCGCTGCGGTCTTGGTGCTTGAGGACCAAGTCGTGAAACGGCTTGTGCGCCTCCAGTAGCGCGCGATGTCCGTTCCACTCTTGCTCGGAGATGTCAAGAAATGGCAGCTCCCAGCGCTTCTTTCCCAGCGCCGACTCGCCTTCCTGCCAAGCCGGATCGGTAGAGTGGGTGAAGCGGAATTGGGCATCCTGCTCCCAGTACCAGTCGGAGGACAGCACCGTAAGGCTCTTGAAGCGCGCTTCGCTCTCGCGCAGTGCGGCCTCCACCTGCTTGCGCTGCGTAACGTCGCGCAGCACCACGGTGTACAGGCGCCGGCCCCCGTGCTGCAGTTGCGAGATCGAGGCGTCGATCGGAAATTCTTCGCCGTCGGCGCGCAAGCCGAACAGTGGCACGTCGGTGCCCATGGCGCGCGAACTGGTGCCGGTTGCGCCGAATCGTTCGACGTGGGCACGGTGCGCGGCGCGATCCAGCGGCGCCCCGAGGGCGCTCGCCGCCGGACAGCCGAACACCCTTTCCGCCGCCGGGTTGAACAACACGACATTCTGTCCTTCATCGATGGCGATGATGGCGTCCATCGCCGATTGAATGATGCCCTCTAGCCGCGCCTCGCTCTCGCGCAGCGCACCGGTGATGTCGTGGGCCAGCGTCTGCGCGCGCTCGCGCGTGGTCGAGGCGGTCCAGGCGAGGGCGAACAGCAGCAGACTCATGAGCCCGCCGCCCGCCAGCGCGAACTTGGGCTGCTCGGCGCCGATCCCGTTCGCGAAGTTGTCGTCGGCGAGGAAGTCGAGTGACCAGGTTCGCCCGCCGATCTCAAGCGAGCTCGACTTGTGCAAGGCGTTCGCGCCGGCGGCCGACAGCACGTGCAGCTGACGGTTGCCGTCGAACAGCAAGGACTGCTCGTTCAGCGTCGTGCCGTCGAATACTTCGACGTCGATGATGCGGAAGTCGTCTTGCAAAGTGTTGCGCAGCATGTCGTCCATGCGAAACGCGCCGTAGACGAAGCCTTGCAGGGCGGCCCGCCGCTCGGCCAAGGTCCTGCGCGGGGCGTCGCGCCGGTATACCGGCAAGCAGAGCAGAGTGCCGGCTTGAGGCTGCCCCGACCCGGCGTCTTGCGCCAGTGCAATCTTGCCGGTGAGCGAGGGCTCATCCGCGTCGCGGGCGCGCGCGAAAGCCACACCGCGCACGGGGTCGGCAAGCTGGTCGTGGCCGAGCGCGTGTAGATTGCTGCCGGATGCGGGTTCGATGTAGATCGTAGGCAAATACTGCGCGCGCTCGCCCTTGGGCTTGATGCTGTAGTCCGGAAAGCCGCCCGCCTGCATCGCGGCGATATGCCCCGCCTTGCCCGCGGGGTCGATCACCTGGGCATAGCCGATCGCTTGTATGCCGGTATACGAGCGCTCGATCTCCAACGCGTCGACGTAGGTCCGCCAGGCGTGGCGATCGACCGTGCCGCGCACCGCGAACAGCGCCGCGCCGCCGAGCAACACTTGCTCGTAAGCGCGCATGCGCTGGCGTACTTTCTCGAGCATGAGTTGCGTTCTCACCTCGAAGTTGATGCGCGCTTTCTCGGCCGCCGCCTGCCGCAAGAAGTGCCAAGCGGCGAGCGTACAGGCGAGCGAGATGACGAGCACCAGCCAAGGAAACCAAGCGCGGAGGGCGCGCAGGGCGACGGGAGCGCGGGGTGAAGCGGAGCCGGAAGTCAACATGCGAGTCAGTGTAACCGGAGAGCGCGTGCGGCGGGGCTAATCAAGCCTCGGTCAGGCTTCGACCGAAAAAAAGAGGCCCGCATTACACGGGCCGAACAGGGAGAAGGAGGAAGTAAAACAGTGGATCGGTCAACGATAGCGGGCTCGCGATAAGATCATCGGGCGGCGACCGGTCATGCGCTGGCGTGTGCTACCTTGAGCGGCGCTGCCCTGGGCTCTTGCCCCGTGGGAGGAAGCTCTCCGACCATGCCGCGCAGGCGGGTGAGGTCGAGCAGAGTGACTTCCTTATTGTGTTCGATGCGCACCAGCCCGGTTCCTTGCAGTCTACCGAGGACGCGGCTCACCGTCTCGAGCTTGAGTCCAAGGTAACTGCCGATTTCTTCGCGCGTCATGCGCAACACGAAGCAGGTGGGCGAGTAGCCGCGCGCTTTCATGCGCGCCGACAGGCTCAACAGAAAAGCGGCAACCCGCTCGTCGGCTTGCATGGTGCCCAGCAGCGCCATCACGCCTTGCTCGCGCACGATCTCTTGGCTCATCAGGCGCTGCAGCTCGCGGGCGAGTTGAGGTTTGGAATGTGCCATCGCCAGCACGCGCTCATAGTCGATCGCGCAGACTTCACTGTCTTCCAGCGCGATGGCGTCGCTGGCGTGGCGTTGCGCGCCGATGCCGTCGAAGCCGAGCAACTCCCCAATCATGCGAAAACCGGTGACATGATCGCGGCCGTCCTCGAGCAGCACGCGCGTCTTGAAGAATCCGCTGCGGATGGCGTACAGAAACTCGAACTCCTCGCCCATGCGGTACAGCGCGTCGCCGCGCTTCACGCGCCGGCGCGTGAAGCTGAGGGCGCCGACCCAATTGGCCCCTTCGACGTCGGCGGACCAGCAGAGACCACGGGTGGCGCAACTCGCACAGCCGGCGGGGGATCGCGTCGGGCTCACAAGCCGTAACGCTTTGGGGGCGCTTCTTTCGGTTACCGCAGCGGCTGCATTCATGGCTTTCCTCCGTGGTGTCGTATGCTGATGTCGAGGACGATTTTGCCCTCGCCGCTATCGGCCCCCTATCGGACAGCGGCCATGCGTGCTGTCGGATTTCCGGCGTATCGCTGTCGGAATAGTCTGACAAGACTCTCTACGGCGAGGGGTATCAAGCTATCTCCCGCATCCAAGAGCGCTATACAGCTAGGTACCTAATAGAGTATGCGAGGCGTGCGGCGGTCTACGAGTGGTGTACCAGGGCGAGCGAGCCCAGCGCCACGACGGTCACGCCGGCGGCGATACGCCAGCCGGTGCCGCCGCGGAATCGATGCAGCCATGCGAGCAGGCGCTGTGCGGCTAACAGGTTCGGCAAGGTGCCAAGGCCGAAGGCCAGCATGTGCAAGGCCCCGCTACGCGCATCGCCGCTTGCCAGTGCGCTCGCCAGCGCCGAGTACACCAGCGCGCAAGGCAGCATTCCCCACAGCACGCCCAGCGCCAATGCGCGGGGCAAGCTATCGGCCGGCAGCAGGCGTGCGCCGATCGGCTGAATGTGCCGCCACAGGCGGTAGCCCAGACGCTCCAGCGGCTGCAATAGGCGCGTGAAGCCGAGGAGATGCACGCCCATGGCGATCAACATCACGCTCGCTAGCGCGCGCAAGCTGGCATGCACGGGCGCGATGTGGTCAAACAGCAAGCTCGCAGCGCCGGCCGTGCCGGCGAGCGCTCCTAGCACGGCGTACATGGCGATGCGGCCGGCGTTGTGGGCGAGCGAGCGCCTCCACCTCGAGCCCGGTCCGCCCTGCAGGCTCAGCGCGGCGAGTATGCCGCCGCACATCCCTGCGCAGTGCACCCCGCTCGCCAAACCGAGCAGAAATAGCGCTGCCGCCGTCTCGGGCACGGGCGACTACCTCGCGCCTTGCAGGTGTAGGGCACCGGCACCGACTTGCCATTGACCGGTCAAGCGCCAGCGCTTGTCCGGATCTTCTAAGGTGACGTAGTAGCGAGCGCCCTCCAGTTCCGCCAGCGGCGCTTGATACAGGCCCGGACCCGTGACGAGCATGAGCACGACGCGGTCGCGCTGCGGCTGCGTCGGGTGGGCGAGCAGCAGGCGCAACTCACGCGGCAGCGCCTCGGGCGCCTCGCTCGCGAGGCTCGCTCGGACTTGATCCGCTTCTATCGACAGCGCGGCGCTCAAGGCCAGGCGAGCCGCTTCGGCGTCGCGAGTGAGGATGCGATTGATCGCTTTCCCGGCTTTGTAGTAGTCGTCCTGCACTAACCCGTCCGCGGTGGCGTAAGCGAGCCAGCCGGTGAGCAGGCCCGCCACCACGACAACGGCGGGGCCCGCGATGAGAAGCCATACCATGCCTTCGCGGTACCAGGGCACGTTCACTTGATCGGCGGTTTGCACGTCCAATTCCTCAAGGCTTGAAAAACATCGACTTCGCCGACACCGCCACCGACGGGTCGTCTTCGGCCACGACCTCGAAGCGGATCGGCTGATTGCGCGAGGACACCGCATTGGGATCGGCGTAGACGTCGACCGGAAACAGCTCGGTGGCGAGTGCCGGCACCTCGACCGACAGGGTGCTGCGATGCTCGATGGTGGCGCCTTCGATCCCGCTCACCGCGATCTTGAAGCGACGCGGCCGCTCGCTCATGTTCATGAGCTGCAAGCGATATACGTTCTCGATGCTGCCATCGTCCATCTCGCGCTGTAGGGCGGCACGGTCGCGAATGATGTTCACGCGCAGCGGATCGCGCAGCAAGAGCGACACGGCGAGCGCGCCGATTACCACCGCCAAAACGCCGCCGTAGACGAACACGCGCGGGCGCGCGATGTGGCCCAAGAAAGAGGTCTCGGCGTACTTTCCGGCGAGCGCGTTCTCAGTGGTCATGCGGAT
>CAZILI010000009.1:0-20656 GCA_964539965.1 uncultured Burkholderiales bacterium
TACGTGTTGTGGGGCACCGATTCGCTGCTGTGGGGCAATCCGCAATGGCAGATCGAGGCCTTCCGCAAGTTCCAGATCCCCGACCAGCTGGTCGAGGGTCATGGCTATCCGAAGATCACCGACGAGATCCGTCGCAAGGTCTTCGGCGAGAACGCGGCGCGCATTTGGGGTATCGACAAGGCTAAGGCCATGCAAGCCAAGGCCGAAATCGTCTCCACGCGCTACGCCTAACCTTTCGAGCTTCAGGCTTAGGGCCGATTCCTTCAGGGTCGGCCCTTTCTAATTGTCACCATGCCTATCTACGAATACGCCTGCGACCCGTGCCGGGTCATCTACCAAACCCGCCACAGCATGAACGAGTCGGGCCCGAGCAACTGTAAGAAATGCGGCGGGGACTTGCGCAAAGTCATCTCGGCCCCTCACTTGAACACGCGCAACTACACCAGCCCGACGGAGGCGAAGTACGCTAACCTCTCACTGAGTGACGAGGTCAAGAAGGAAAAAGATCTACAGAAGGTGTATGAAACCATCTGGGTGCCGCCTGAGGTCAAGCACAGTCCATGGGATCGCGACTAGACAAGCTGCTTAAGAGCACAACGGCCTTCGCGCTCGCCGCCGTAGCCGCGATCGCGATCGGCGGCTCGGACCTGAACGATCCGGCTGCCGAGACCGCTGGAGGCTTCACAGTTGCCGACGACAGCGAGCAGGCCTTCCTGATGCCGATCGCCACGCTCAACAAAGAGCAGGGCGAGACGCATGCGAAGGGTAAAGAGCAGTTCAACGAGGCCTGGGTCTTCGCACCGGAGCCCGGCGTCTGGGGCTTGGGCCCGACGTTCAACGAGGATCGCTGCGCGCATTGCCATGTCAACAACGGCCGGGCCAGGGCGCCGGCAAACGGAAAGCCAGTGGAGCAGGGGATGCTCGTGCGCTTGAGCGTGGCGGGCGAAGGCGAGCACGGAGGCCCCAAACCGCATCCGAGCTACGGTGATCAGCTGCAGAACCGTGGCATGCCGGGTCGCGTGCCTGCCGAAGGCGAGGCAATTGTCACCTACAAAGAGCGCGAAGTCACGCTCGCCGGCGGCGAGAAAGCGAGTCTGCGTGCGCCTTCCATTGAGTTTCGGGACTTGCAGTTCGGAGAACTGGGTGAGCAGACGCGGGTTTCGCTGCGTGCGGCGCAGCAAGTCGTCGGCCTCGGCTTGCTGGAGGCGGTGCCGGAAGAAGCGATTCTGACTCTTGCCAAGGAACAAGAAAAGCAGGGTCTCGTGCGCGGCAAGCCAAACTACGTGTGGGACGTTGAGACCGAGAAGACCGTTTTGGGGCGCTTCGGCTGGAAGGCGAATCAGCCCAATCTGAGGCAGCAGACCGCTGCCGCGTTTTTGGGTGATATCGGCGCGACGACCTACCTATTCCACGAGGAGAATTGCCCGAACGTGCAGACCGCGTGCCTGGACGTTCCCTCGGCCAGCAAGTGCGGAGGTCAGGGCGGTTGTACCGGCAATACGTTTCGGCCGGAGGTGGTGCCGAGTCGTCTAAGCAACATCGCCTTCTACCTGCAGACCCTCGCTGTCCCTGCGCGTCGTGGCGCAGGCGATGCCGAAGTGAAGCGCGGCGAAGCCCTCTTCGCTCAGGCGCATTGCGCGGCATGCCATGTGCCGGAACTGAAAACCGGACCCAAGCCCGCCGTTGCGGCGGCCGCGAACCTCACAATCCATCCTTATACCGACTTGTTGTTGCACGACCTGGGCGAAGAGCTTGCCGACCACCGACCGGACTTCAAGGCCGACGGTCGCCAATGGAGAACGGCACCTCTATGGGGAGTGGGATTGATCGCCAAGGTGAGCGGGCACAGCGATCTGCTGCACGATGGCCGTGCCCGCAATGTGGTCGAGGCGATACTGTGGCATGGCGGCGAGGCTGAGAAGTCGCGCGAAGCATTCCGGCAAATGGAGAAGGCGGACCGAGCGGCGCTCGTCAAATTCGTCGAGTCGCTCTAAGCGGGTTCGATCTCGCTTGCGGAAGCCTCAGCCAGGCGGCCTGCGATAGCGCTGCATTGCGTGTTCCAGCGCCCATGGGAATGCGGCGCGCCGCAAACCGCTGCGCCATCTGGCCAACGGCACGGCGACACGCCATAGTCCCGGCTGACGCTCTGCCCACGCCGACATGCCTTGTGTCGCGCGAAACGAGATGCGCTCCATGGCTAGGCTTAGGCGCGGACTACGGCGTCGGCGCTTGGTCCACTCGTGTCGGCGATCCTTGAGCCAGCGCGCCAAGTCCCGCGCCGATTCGGGCGTAAGGAATTCTGCCGAGTTGGACAGAATGACCGACGATTGACGCTTCCGCACTCCGAACAGTTCACGCGGCACGCCTGATTCTTCGACGATGCGACGGCAAATCGGTCGGCTGTAGTCGCCCCCCACGTCCCAGGGCACCATCTCCTGCGACCTGCTGATGCGTACCACGTCCGCCAACTCTCGGGCGCCGAAGAACGGCAACGGACAGTGAATGAATCCCGACCAGAGGCGGTACTCCGTCAGCGCGAGCCCTGACGGGTCCTTGCGTCTGATGTCCGGTCCAACCTCCTCGGTGTGCAGATCCCAGATCTTGTCGC
Source organism: uncultured Burkholderiales bacterium (assembly GCA_964539965.1). GTDB lineage: Bacteria > Pseudomonadota > Gammaproteobacteria > Burkholderiales > JALYOK01 > CAZILI01. The sequence continues at coordinate 2,609 of CAZILI010000009.1, forward strand.
CGTGATACCCGGTCAACAGCACCCGCCCTGCAAGAAGCGGCTCGGCGGCCTTGAACCTGACCTCCTCTCCCATGGCGTTGGAGGAGAGGAACGGAATCTCCGGCAGTAGCTCCGCGCGCCATTGCGCGAGTGGAACCGGCACGCTGCGCACGCCCAGATACTGTGCTATCCGTTCACCGCTGTCGTCCTCGCCGCGCGAGCAGCGATCGAAGGACATGACTTCCTCTAGTCCCGCGGTGCGCGCCAGAGCGGTAACGGCGGGCGAGTCGTAGCCGCTCGATAAGGTGCCGAGCATGCGATAGGGATAGGTGCGACGCGGGTCTCGCATATTCTGCGACAGCGCCTGCAATGACGACTGGAGAAAGCCGACGTAGCCCGCATAACTGGCGAAATCCCGCTTCGGGCGGGGCTTTGCGACGCGTGTCAGGCGCTGCCCGTCCCACACGAGGTTGTGGAAATAGGTAAGCGTGACCTCGCCCGCCGACGTGGCCAGGCTGCGCTTGTGCGCCTCGATGCCGCGCACGATGCTGTAGAAATCGTCGAAGTAGTTCGGATAGGTGAGGTCGACGTTCGAATCGGTTAGCGCCAGCAGGCAGGGCAATGAGTTGGATATCCAGGTGGCATCGGGCGTCTCGACCGATTGCAGTCGATCGACGGTGCTGCCGGAGGATACGAACGTCACCGCCGCGTCGCGAATGCGCCCGCCACTGCCGGCGACGATGTCGGTCTGGTCAAAATCGCCAGACTGGTAATCGCCATCCCATACCGCTTCGCAGAACCACTCATCGCAGCGCTCGACGCGAGCCCCGTGGCTGACCACGACGACGTCGGCTCCTTTCGCACAACGGGCGAGCCAAGCGAGCGGTGGCCAATCCTCGCGCAGTAGGTATTCAAAGTGCAGCGAAATCGGAATCCTTATCTTGTTCGACGAGCGAAACCGACGATACGATCGATCTCTCCCGCCTGTTATAGGCTGGCTAGGGATTTTAACCTTCTGGGGAGAGATGCGAAATAGCGACACGCGAATAAGCGTTTTCCAGGACGTGCGAGCAATCTCGATCGTCCTTTCGCTCCTTGCAGGGTAATATGCTTGCCGTTTCCCCAGACGGCGCGGCGAACGGATGTCGCAGGCACCTTTGAGCGAGCGCGAGGCGGGCGGTTCTGTCTATCGCCACATGCTGCGGGGCGCATCCTGGGCGGTGGCGATGAATTGGGTGATGCGCGGGATCGGGGTCGTGAACACCGTGATCCTGGCGCGATTGCTGCTGCCGGAGCACTTCGGGCTGGTCGCTATGGCGAGCCTCTTGTACGGCTTCCTCGACACTTTTTTCGATCTGGGAACCGGCGCGCACCTGATCCGCCAGCAGCAGGCTAGCCCGGAACATTGCAACACCGCCTGGACGATCGGCGTGCTGCGCGGCCTGGTGGTGGGACTGATACTTGCCGCAGCGGCGCCGCTAGCGGCGAAGTACTTTCATGAAGAGCGCGTGGTGGCTCTGTGCTACTTCGTCGCCTTGAACAGCGCGCTGAACGGCGCGATCAGCATAGGTATCGTTCTGCTGCGCAAGGAACTCAAATTCGAGCGCGACTTTCAGTACATGGTCTGCACGCGCTTGTTCACGTTCTTCGCCACCCTCGCCTTGGCATATGCGCTACGCAACTATTGGGCGCTCGTATTCGGACAACTCGCCGGGTCGCTGTTCGCGCTTTGGTTCAGCTTCTGGATTCATCCGTACCGCCCGCGTTTCGATCTCAGCAAGGCGCGCGAGTACATCAAGTTCTCCGCCGTTATCGTGCCGTTAAACGTGGTCTTCTATTTGAATCAGCGCGCCGACGTCTTCGTCGTGGGCCGCATCGCCCCGACGGCGACTCTAGGGGTGTACAACGTGGCCTCCGAGCTTTCCGCGATACTGACCTTCGGTCTCATGCTGCAAGTCGGCCGCGGCCTGTATCCTTCCTACGCCAGCATGGCGCACGAGCCGGCCAAGCTGTCGACCGCCTATCTCAATTCGTTGTCGGGCTTGAACATCGTGAGTGTAGCGCTCGGGCTGGGCTTGTTTGCCGTGAGCCAAGACTTCGTAGTGACGGTGCTCGGAGAGAAATGGCACGAAGTGATACCCCTCCTGCAGTGGCGTACTCTGTCCGGGCTGGCTAAGGCCATCGCGCAAAACATCGGTGGAGGAGTCCTCATCGCGGTGGGAAAGGAGAAACTCGCGGCCGCCATCAGTCTCGCTCGCCTGGTTACGCTATGCGTTGCCGCGGCGCTCGGGGCGCGGGTTGCCGAGGTAGAAGGAATCGCAGTCGGCGTGACCATCTCGTCCGTGCTGATGATTCCCGTGGTCGGCTATTTCGTTGCCTCGGCACTCAGAGTAAGCCGAGCCGCGTTGCTCTCGACGCTATGGCGCCCCCTGTTGGCCGGGATGGCGATGGTGTTCGTGGTGAGGTTTTGTCGCATCGCGGTGCTAGAGCCCTGGAAGGGCTTATTGCTCGGAGCGAGTGTCGGAACGATTGTTTTTCTTGTCACGCTGACCGTGCTTTGGTTCTTGAGCGGGCGGCCGAGAAGCGGAGAGTGGGTCTTGCTCGAAGCGTTGCGGCACAAACTCGGGCGCCGCGCTGAGGAGGTGAGGGGTAGACGATCGAGACGCATCGACGACGAAGCATCTTGAGATGGCCAACGTGGCTAGGAATATGGTGCTTACTCACTTCCTCAATCGTGGGCGCTGCAGAGCCGTGCGCACCCGGTAATTTGCTTGGTAGGCCCGGTGTAACGCTTCACGCCGAAGCGGTAGAGCGACCGGAGCGGCTGACGGACGGAAGAGTTGTAGAGGCCGGCTATAGCTGGGAGAACACGCAATCGGCGTTGCTGTTCGGCCCCACCTTGCAGTTCGATCTAGGCGCTGTTTTCCACATCAACGCCCTACTGCTACAAGGTGACCACAGCGGGCGGTACCACTGGCGGCGTGGATGCCTACAGCGCGTTCCTCGGCAATGCGACCAAGCATGCCAATACGCCGCTCACGAATAACATCGGGTTGAAGACGCTGTTTTCGTTTACTCGCGCGAGCGTCAGCGAGGCGATCGTCCAGAACAAGGCCGATGATCCTTATGCCGCTTGGAAAGCGTTGCGTACCAAGACCTTCGCGCAGCGGAAAATCTGGTACGGGCTCTCGGTGGCGGCGCTTATGGCGCTCACGGTGCTCGCCTGCGCGCGCGTGTGAGCCCTGGCAGTGGATTCCGCTGGGGTTGCTGCCGATGTTTTGCGTGTTCGACCTCACGAACTACTACTACTCGTTTCTGATTCTGTTGGCGCCGCTGGCGGTCGAGTCTTTGCTGTCGATAGTGGTGCTATTTGCGATGACGATTGCCGGACAGCTCGCCTTTCGATACTCCTCAGATCTGGTCTTGTTCCCGTTGTATTCTCTGATGGTCTTCGCGGTGCTGTTGTACTTTGTAGCTAGGACTGCATTTCCGCGCAGGAGCGTCGCCCGCGCCTAGACTGATCGCCAGCGCTCATGGGTGACCCCGGCTCGCGCCGTGCGGCTTCTCGCATGGGCGCGATGCTGGTAGATATGCAAATGCTCCATGCGAGCGATCGGCTCGTAGGTTTGTTCGATCAAGGCCGCCAATTCTCCGGATTCGTCCAGCGGGTCGTTCGTCACGCCAGGGAAGAAGGGCCGCGCGCACACGAAGAACGACGGCGGCCGTTAGCGATAGTACGCCACCCACATGTCGCTTGCGATCATCGATGTCAGTCTGCTCGTCGGCGCGTTCGGCCGCTTCTGCGAGTTGTGTGCGTGGGTTGCCGCGTGCTGCCTGATAAAGAAGGAGAGATTCGCGCTCGGCGGATTCTCCCTCGCCGCCGCTATGCTGTTGCGGGTTTTCCCGGGCGCTCTGATGCTCGGCCCCGCGGTCGTGCTGGCCTTTGACTTCTTTGCTAAGCGGCGATGCGACCGGCGACTCGTGAGTATCCTCGCGGGAGCCGCCATCGCGATCGCGGTGTTGGTGCCGTTTGGCCTGCTTCGGTTCCCTTTGTATTCCCTATTGGTACTGAAGGCGCTGTTGTATTTCCTCGTTAGCTGGTACGCTTTCGCAGCGTCGGCAGGCAAACATTCAAGCGATGCCTAAGGACATGATATGTTAGCATCGGCGTCAGAAATCCACAGCGAAGCCATTAGTCCAGAATCGGCGGAAACCGAGGTCTAGCGATGGATCGCTCCGCCTACAGCCGTTTTTGGGAACTCGAGCAAGCGCACTTCTGGCGGGTCGGCAGGCGCCGACTCCTGCTTGAGTTCATCGAGCGACACGCTCCACCCGTCAATGGCCGTCGGCGAAGGTTACTCGATGTGGGCGGCGCGTGTTCCATTCTCAGCCGAGAGCTGGGCCGCTTCGGTGAACTCGTCGTGGTAGAGCCGGACGAGCCGACCGCGGCCTTCGCCAAACATCACCTTGGGCTCGACGTCCGCGTAGGCCGACTACCTGACCAGCTACCCGTCGAAGGACCCTTCGATATCATCACGCTGTTCGATGTGATCGAGCACATCGAGAATGATCTTGAGGGGGTGCGCGCGGTGCGCGAACTCTTACGTCCGGGCGGGCTGCTGGTCGTGACCGTGCCCGCCCTCATGATGTTGTGGAGCGACCACGACGTGGCGAACCATCATTTTCGCCGTTACCAGAAGCGCGAACTCAGCGCCGTCATCGAGCAGGCTGGGTTCTCGGTCGACCGGCTCACATACTTCACGTCGCTGCTCTTTCCGCTAGTTGCGTTGCAGCGGTTTGCCGGCCGCCTGCGTCGATCCAAAGGCCGGCCCGAGTATGGCGTCAAGACGCCGCCCGCACCGCTGAATCAAGCGTTGCTCGGCGTCATGGCGATCGAGCGGAATCTGTTGCGACATATCGACATGCCGATTGGTTCATCGCTGGTCGCCGTCTGTGCTCGACCCTGAACAGCCTCCGGCGTGCCAAGGCGGCGCCAACCCGATGTCAATGCTGTCGCTCAGAGTGAGCGTTGACTCTAATCAAGACCGCATCGCCGTGTCGCCAGACAGGATCGCCGCAATCCTTAACCCTCTCGGCGGCGGCCTTGTGAAAAACCACTAGCAAGCTCACCGCCGGCTGCATAGGTTGGGCGCAACCCTGCGCGAACAACTGCTTGCGTCGCTGGATCAAGTCGTACCAACGTAGGATATCCGCGGGATTGGTCGGGACGAATTTCCAAGAGACCAACGTCGGACGGGGAATTTCTCGATGTAGACGAATGTATTCTGGATTCATTTCGTCAAATGGCTCGATCAGCACGATATCGCCTGCTGATGAGTTGGCTTCGATCGCCGCGATCAATTCATGCTGGTATGGAATCGCCGGCGGTCTGCGCACGGTATCGACCTGTACTTTGAAGACATTCCATGCGTTGACGGCGACAAGAGCGCTCGCGCATAGCGCCAACACCAAGCGGGCGTTGTCCGAGCACTGAGTTCTGATGCAAGCGACAATCGCAGTCAGTGAGAAGAACAATACCAGCGAGCTGGGGCGAAACAAGTAGAACTTGCCCAACCAATAACGGTGACGATCGAAAAACGCGATCGCGAGCGCCAACAATAGATACCCCAGGCCCCACGCCGCCACCGCGCCAATCGGCGACAATAACCGACGTTGTTGCAGCACTGCGAGCACTGCCAGCAAACTCAGAATCGCGACAACGCCGGGAAGCCAACTCCAAAAGCTGCGCAGCCCCTTGAACGGCGCCAAATGGTGATCGCTTCTAATCTGCGAATAGATGAAATCGGCGGTTAAGCCGTGGGTATCTTGGGTAGGCGATGCAACAGAATTGCCCAACTGATCTTGCGCCACGGTGAGCACCAAGGGCGAGACGAGGGCGACTACTAACAGCGCGCTGATTAGGGCTGGCCTAAAGTCGCGCATGCGATACCACTGAAACAACAGCAGCATCAGAGTCCAAAATCCCCCCACCAAGAAATGCAGATAGCTAGCCGCTACTGTCGCGATGATCGCCGCCCGCCAACTGCCCCGCTGGGCCAAGCCGAATGCGATGAACAGCAGGGCGTAAGCCGATGTCTTGCCCTCGGCTCCCCTGAACAGCCATTCCGCCCCGATCAGCTGCTCGCCCATTACGCCGAATAGGCTGACAATGAACAGCGACTCCAGAACACCGATCCCGACATTGGAGAAAAAAAACGCGAGACCCACCGCGTACAGCAGCGCGGTGGCGATTCTGGCGACGAAGTGCGCCCGCTCGTAACCAAGCCACTTCACTAGCGAACCGAAAATGCTCTCGGCGACCACTCGTGCGTTGGAGCGATCGAATATGGCGTGATGTCGGCTGAACTTCTCCGGGGCCACTCTGTAGTACGCCAGCTGGAAATAATTTTCCTCGTTGCCATTCCAGGCCGTCGGCGCCAATATGAGCAACAGCAGCGCTGCCAGCGCCGCACAAAGCGCGACACCCGCGCGCGCGCGATCCAAGCACAGAACCCATTTCTCCAGCAGGGCGACCGGGCCGGTAAACAGAGATCTCATACGCACCTCTTGCATCGCCGGCAAGAATGATGGCGACTTCAAACCAGTTTTTCGATGAAATAGCGCGGACGCTGCTTCACTTCCATGTAGATCTTGGACAAGTACTCGCCAATGATTCCGGTGCACAGCAGCTGCACACCGCCGAGCAAGTACACCGGCACTACAGTCGACGCCCAGCCGGGTACGGCCGCGCTGCCGGACAGGCGTGCCCACAACGCCCACAAGCCCATCGCGGTACTCACCGCGAACACCGCCAACCCGATCATCGTGATCATGCGCAGTGGAAACGCTGAGAACGAGGTGACGCCGTCGAGCGCGAGCGCGAGCATTTTGCGTAGCGGATACTTGGTTACACCGGCGAATCGCTGCGCGCGAGTATAGCTAACCTCGGTAGAACGAAATCCCAGCAGCGGCATGATCCCGCGCAAGAAGAGATTCACTTCACGATAGCTCTCCAGACATCTCAATGCTCGCCGACTGAGCAGGCGGTAATCCGCATGATTAAAGACGACTTCGACACCCATCAGCCGCAGCAGCCTGTAGTACGACTCGGCGGCGGCTTTCTTAAGAAAAGTGTCTGCCTCACGATTGCCACGCACCCCGTAAATCACTTCATAGCCCTCGTGGAAACGATCGACCATCGATTCGATCACGCTTACGTCGTCCTGCAAATCTGCATCGATACTGACCACAGCATCGCCGTCGGCGGCTTGTAGGCCCGCGATCAGCGCAATTTGATGGCCGCGATTGCGCGACAGCTTGACGCCGTGCACATGTCGATCGCGCGCCGCTAGATTCTCGATGATCTGCCAGGTACCGTCGCGGCTGCCGTCGTCGACGAAATAGATGTTGCTGCCGGCATCGATCTTGCCCAGACCCTCCAATCGTTGTAGCAGTTCGATCAGTCGAGCCGCGCTCTTCGGTAGCACTTCCTGTTCGTCGTAACACGGCACGACGATGCTAAGTTTCACGTGCACCCTATCCCTTTGATCCGAGTCTTGGTTCATCTAGCTCTCCGGCAGGACCGACCCTGATGGGTCCATTCCCGAAAGCGAAAAAACGGCTGCCGAGGTAGCCGATCGCCGTGTAAGGTACGATTCCCAAAGCTTGCGCCAAGTGGACGTTCCATTGCAGCACTTCGGCAAAGAACAATACCGTAGCCAGGTTCGCCGCATAAGCAACGCCAAGCACGAGCAGGAATTTCACTAACGCCGGAACCGTCGGACCGCAGTGAGCAAAGGTCCAGCGCTGAGTGAGCACGAATGCGACGCACACACCCACGGCGTAGCCGAGTACGTTCGCCGTGATAACCCCGAGGCGGAGCGCGTCCATGGCGAAGTAGATAACCAGCAGCCCAAGCGAGCTGTTCAGAAGACCGACTATCAGGTAGCGGACCAGGCTCGCGTCAACCATCGGCATGGCCGGAAGCGAAAATAGAGTATTGCGCGCCGATTGGGCACCAGCGTAGCGCGGACTCGAGCGGACGCAGCGCCCGCAGCGCTCGTGGAAAGAACAGGCGAAAGCGCAATCGCCTCGCGCCGAACCCGGCCAGGCTTAGTCGGCTACATAGGGTCCACGGTTGTATGAGCGTGGCGTTGTCGTCAAACACGCAGCTGCTTACAGCATGCACCGTTAGAGGATTCATCGGATTGTGCTCGAATATCGCAAATGTGCCGGCGGGCTGCAACACGCGCCGAATCTCTCGCAACAAGCGGATCTGCTGACCTGCCTCGATGTGATGAAATACGCAAGCAGCGAAGGCGACATCGAACGACGCATCGGGAAACGGAATCTGGCTCCCATCGAAAGCGACGAACGCGGCCTCTCCCGGAAAGCGCGCCGCGGCGATCGCGAGGCTGCGCTCGGACACGTCTAGACAAGTCAACCGCGCGGGGGCGAAGTGTCGCCGGAACCACGGGACCGACGCGCCGACCCCGGCACCGAAATCGAGCACCGAACCGGCCGGGCGACGCGACCTGTCGAGAAACGCCGCGAGGTCGCGCACCTTGTACTCGGCAAAGTACTCTGGACCCTCACCCGATATACGGATGTTGCGCGCGTGCAGGAGCGTGTACTCGTCGGCGAATTTGTCGAATTCCGTCTTCTTCATAGCAGTTGCGCGATGTATCGGTCGGGCTCGATGCTGGTAGTGGGCTCAGCGCCCGGGTTGTGTAGCAGCCCAGCTATTCGCGCAAACGCGCAGGACGGCGCCCGCATCGGCCGCCGCAAACGTGCGCTCAACACGACCGCTGGTCACGCGGATCAATGTCCTTTCGGAAGTAGATGTCAAAGCGCTTTACGCTTGCCTGGGGGCGAAATCCGTTCTCGATGAAGGTTCTTAACTCTGCAAACGTCGCCAGGACCTCGGCCGAGTCGCGATTATGACCTGCTAAGCGCGGTATTCGATCCTCGTGCTGAACGACAAACACGGCCGGCGGATTGGCTCTCAGCGCCGACATGAATTCGTCCCGATAGGACTGCCGATAATAGGCCGCAAACAAGGGGAAGTTATAAACGAAACGACTGACCGGGCGGCGCTGCGACATGAAATAGACGCCAGGCTCGAATCCCCAGATGTAGACTCGATCGCAGGCAAGCGTCGCGCGCTGCAAGTAGTCGACCAACGCGAGATTGTCGGCCGTGCTGAAATCGCGCTGCGCGAATCGGTTGCCTTCCCAAAACACCCGCAGGGCGCCCTCATCGCCAACCGCCACCGGAAGAGTGTAGCGGTACGCACTTCGCACGTTGCTGAACGCAACCAAGGCGCAGCAGACGATGAAGATCGTGATGATCTCCTGGCGCGCGTTGCCGAGACGGCGCACAAGGCCAGCCAGTACACCAGCGCCGACAGCGGCCGAGGCGGCGATCGACGGGTCCATCGCCAGAAGATGGTACGTGGAGCCCTTGCCCTGGGCCAAGGCGGCAACCACGCCGAGAAACAGCCAGGCGAGAAGAGCGCAAGATTCGGCTACACGCTTTCCCAAGAGAACCGCGACCGCGCATGCGCACGCGCCCAGCGCCGCGACGATCGCCACCAGGGGCGCACCCTCCACTGCACGTGGCGTAGAACTGAGCAATGTGCGTAGTGGTCTGGACAGCCCAACGTAGCGGCGCAAGAAGTTCTGGATATCGACGAATGCCGCCAAAGCACCCTGCGCGGACAAGATCAAGAGCCCCGCCGCGACGCAAGTAGCAAATCCCACAGCGACCGCTGTTGCGTCGAGAACAATGCGTCGAATTGGCTGCCGATACAAAAGCTGCACAACCGGGAACAGTGCGAGCACGACCGCCGAGGTGTACTTGAGCCAAAAGGAAAGCCCGACCGAGAATCCCGCCAAGCCCAACAGCAACATCCGTCTGCGTGGAGTAACCGTCCCGAGGAGGCAAACGCTATAAAGCAAGACCGCCGCGGCGATGAAGGGGTTGCACCAACCGTCGGTTTGCGCCGTGTGCCAATAGTTGTTGGAATAGTGCAAAGTGGCGAAGGCGACGGCCGAGACTACGCCCAACCACGCTGATTTCAGGTGTCGTTGCACCAGCCTTTGCAGCATGGCGGCGGTAGCACCGACCAGCACCAGGTCCATGATGCGGATGGCTCGCATCGACTCTCCGAATAGGACCTGCGCCAACCAATGGATGACGGTGGTAAGCGGCGGCTTGACGTTAAACACGTCGCGATAGACGACAAGTCCTTCGCCCGCCAGCTTGGCGATGAAGGCGTGAATCCCCTGGTCGCGGCCGAATGGAAAATACAAGGACGGAAAACCGATGGCGAAGACACTCAACGCCACCAGCAGCATCGGCACGATCGACGGGTAGGTCCTTGCCAGCGCCGAGGCTGCATGCTGCGTGGGCAGCAAGGTTGGGCTAATTCCAGTTGGCTTCATGGAAAGCTGTCGGCTTACCGGCGGTCGGCAGACCTAGCACCGATGCTCAACCCGCTAACCGGACGCGGAGGCGAAACTCGCGCTCCGAGCGCGGCTTAGGGCGTACGCGAGCGCCGCGCAAAAGGCATCGCCGAGCGTGTTGACGAACCGCATGCCCAATCCCAAGGCCAACGCCACCGGCACCGCGCCTGCGTCGTGCGCGTTTCCCGCAAGGAGAAGGACCAGCACCCCCTCGCGCACACCGAGTCCGCCGGGTGCGCCAGGAACGACGAATCCGGCCAGCCATGCCAAGAGGTACGCAATGACTACCATTGCCCAAGGCGTAGCGGTAGAGGCGATGGGAAGCCGGTTGACGAAGACTATCGCAAGGAGCGTGTAAACTACGAAGAACCCGGTGACCAAACACAACACGACCAAGACTGCTCTTGCGGATACACCGAACAGGCGTTCTGCGAGCTGCATCTGGCGCATGATCGCGAAGCCCACCGCTCCAGCGACCAGCAGCGCGATCGCGACCTCTTTCCAATGGCGGATTAGCGGACTGCCTTCGCCGAATATCATGCGGGCGGCCGCATCGCCACCGGAACTGAGGCCAACGACAAGAATGATGAGAGAAACGCTTGTCAAGATCGCCGCGATCTCAAGCAGGGTCGCGCGCGCGATGGCGGCATGGCTCCAGCCGAGCCGCGCACCCAGTATCTGCCGACCGGCGAAGTGAAAGATGTTTCCCGGCAGATACTTCGCGATGTTGGACACCGCATACACGTAGGCGCCGGCGCGAGCCGGCACGCGCACTGGCGAGTTCTCGCGCAAGGTGTAGAACCAAGAGGTGAACAAAATAAACAACGACAGCCCATACGCGACCGACAACCCCGTGGCCAACAGGAGTAGCTCCGGACTCGAAATCATCTTCGCTACACTGTCCCAAGACGAATGCAAGGCCACCGCGAAAAAAGCGAGCGGGGCGCCAACCGCCACTAAGCTAGCGGCTTGCTTCAGCAGGCGAAGCGCGATCACCGATTTCACGACGAGCGCCGTAGCGCGGGCGATTGCCGACCCGGCCGGCAGTAGTAGCCGGACCTCCTCAACGATTGTTCCTTTGACGAGCGGCAAAAGTCAAGGAGCTGGCTTGCGAGGAGGTAATTGTGGGTCGGGCTTCGGCGTCTTCAGCAGTCTGCTCGAAGCCAACCAGCTCCCTTACCACATACTTGCCAGACTCGGTCAGTTGTGAGGTCTGCAATAGCTCGGCGATCAGACCAACGCCGAAGATCTGCGTCGCGGTCGTCACCAGCAAGATGCCGAGGAAGAACAGCGGGCGGTTGCCGATGGGTCCGAGCCCAATCGACCACCGTATGCCCAGATAGAGCAGTATGGCGAAGCCCAGGAGCCCGACCGCGATGGCGAATCCGCCAAAGAAATGCAGCGGGCGCGCATGATACCGCGTGAGCAGCACGACGGTAACCAGATCCAGCAGTCCCTTGATGAAGCGCGTGAATCCGTACTTGGACTTGCCGTGTCGGCGAGAGTTGTGGTTGACCGGGATCTCTTTCACCGAAAAGCCCACCGCGTGCAGCAGCGCCGGGGTGAAGCGATGCAGTTCGCCGTAAAGATTCAATGCGCGCGCGGCCGACCGTGTGTAGGCCTTAAAGCCGCAATTGATGTCGTGCAGCTCTAGCGCGAAGGTTTTGCGAATCAAATAGTTGAATATCTTCGACGGAAACGTTTTCGAGACCGGATCGTTGCGAATCTGCTTCCAGCCGCTCACCACGTCGTTTCCCGCGTCGATCTCTTTCAGAAAGCGCGGTAACTCTTTCGGATCATCTTGCAGGTCGGCGTCCATCGTGATGATCACCTCGCCGCGACTATGTGCGATGCCCGCCGACAGGGCAGAGGCCTTGCCGAAGTTGCGCATGAGAGTGACCAGACGGATGTGAGGATTGCCGGCGCAAAGCATGCGAACGACGCGTCCTCCATCGTCGGTGCTGCCGTCGTTCACGAAGACGATCTCGTACTCGAGCGGCTGACTACTCAGCACAAGATCGATCTGGTGCGCGAGTTCCGCCACGCTCCCGCCTTCGTTCAAGAACGGGATCACGACTGAGACCATTCGCTCCGGCTGTGCCGCTCTCGGCATGGAAGTTTAGCTATGAGTGGTTGGTTGGACTTGATCCGCGATGCTCGACCAAGTGACACGTTGGGCCACAGCGATTAGCGACCCGAGACAGCCGCGCTTACAGGCACGTACGAGACTCGTGTGGTGCGCGTAGGCTATGCGAATCTTAAACAATGTTTGCCTCGCTGGCTACCCTTGTGCTCCCGGCTTAGAGCAACCGCTACCCTGCTGCTAACGCGTGAGCAGCACCACCCCGAATATGATCAGGGCCGTGCCCGCCAGTTTCTTCAAGCCGAAGCTCTCGCCGAAAAACGCGATCGAGGCGGCGGCGACGATGATGAGCCCCAAACTCGTCATGACCGGATAGGCGACACTCAGTTCGAGGCGACTCAGGGCGAACGAGTAGGCACCGAGCGCCAGCACGAAAGCCGTAATTCCCAAATATAGCAAGGGCTGCCGCAGCGCGGCTTGCACGAACTCTGCGCCGCCGGTGGCACCGATGCGACTCACGCCGGCCTTGACGAGCACGTTGGCAAGCGCGTTCAAAACCACGCCCAAGGACAGGGCTATCCAGGCCATCGAATGTTCTAGAGTCTCAGACGCTTGAAAATCGGCTCAGGGATGCTGCGAATGATCAGCATGATCCAGCGCCAAAACCAAGGAGTGTAGACCACGTTACGGCGCGCGGTCACGGCGCGGATCGCATCGCGGGCGATCCGCTGCGGCGAGGCGACCAATGGCGAGTCCGGTGACAAGATGCCCCAAGTCATGGCCGTGTCGACAAAGCCCGGCTTCACCGTGGTTACCACCACGCCGCAAGCGTGTAACTGATTGCGCAAGCCCGCCAGATAGGTGCTGAGCGCCGCCTTGGCGGCGCCGTAGACATAATTGCTCTGTCGGCCGCGGTCGCCGGCAACCGAGGAGAGCGCACAAATATAGCCCTCGCCGCGCGCGCGAAAGTGTGGCGACAGCTCGCTTAGCAGCGATACATAGGAAGCGAAGTTGATATCGAACGTCTTTGCGGCAACGGCGAAATCGGCCTCGGCTTGCGCTTGCTCCGGCATATAGCCGTGACAGAGAAAGACGCCCTCGAGAGGTCCGAGCGCGAGGCAAGACTGCAAGAACTCGCGATGAGAGGAGAAATCGACGGCATCGAACACGCGCGTCCATATAGAGATGCCGTGGCGTACTCGCAAATCCGCCGCGATGCGCTCGGTCTCGTCGCTATCGCGTGCCGCCAAGACGAGCGGCTTGCCCTGCGCCGCTAGCTGCGTCGCCAACGCGCGCGCGATGCCCGAGGTGGCGCCGACGACCAGGACGTTAGCGCCCAAATTCGCTCACCAGGCCGATACGCCGAGCCAACGACGAGGTAAAGCGCTCGCTCGGATCGATGCGCTGCTTGACGTCCTTGAACTGCCGCGCCGAGGGATACATCGCAGCGAACACGTCATCGTTCAGGCAAGCATCCTTCGCGAGGTAGACGCGACCGCCGTGCTGGACGACGAGCGCATCCAGCGCTCGCACCCATTCGCCCAAGCGGGCGGGATTGGGGATGTCGAGAGACAGCGTGTAACCCGGTCGGGCGAACGATAGCAAGCCACCGCTCGCCTGGCCGAGCGATTTGAGCACGGCCAGGAATGACGCGCAGCCGCGTTCTCGCAGCAGCGCGAGTAGCGCGGCGATCGCGGCCGGGCCGGTATGCGGCTCGAATGCCGCCTGATATTGAATGAAGCCCCGCCTGCCGTACACACGGTTCCAGTTTTCGATTCCGTCCAGCGGATAGAAGAACGGCTCGTAGTGGCACAACTCGCCGCGCTTGCTCGGGTGGCCCGCGTAATAGCGGGCATTGAAGGCGCGCGCGCTGAGCGCGTTGAGGGCGAAACCCGGCAGGAAGAAAGGCACAGAGGCTCTGCGTCGCGCCGGGCGCGACAACGGCTCGCGACGGCGCTCGGCATCCAGTTGACTGCGATCGGCGTGATTGGCGAACATCAACACGCCGCGGCCCGCCGCCGCGCCGCGCGCCAGGCAGTCTACCCAGGCGACCGAATAGGCGTAGTGCGCATCGTCGGCGGCGAAGCGCGCCAGCGCCTCGTCGAGGTTGCCGACGCGATGGGTATCGACTTGCAGGTAAGCAGAGGTGATCGGCAGCAGCCGGATGCGCGCGCTCAAGACTACGCCGGTCAAGCCCATGCCGCCGACCGTCGCCCAAAACACCTCGGGGTGTTCCTCACGCGAGCAGGTCAAGATCTCGCCCGTTGCCGTCAGCAGGTGCAGATCGACCACAAAAAACGAGAACGAGCCGTCGCGATGATGATTCTTACCGTGGATGTCGGCGGCGATCGCCCCGCCTATGGTCACGTGCTTGGTGCCCGGCGTCACCGGGGGAAAGTATCCGCGTGGGACGAATACCTCGAGCAGATCGCCGATGCTGACGCCGGATTCGCACTCCAACACACAGGTGTCGGGGTCGAAACTCAAGAATCGATTCAGCTGCGTGCACAGCACCACTTCGCCGTCATCGTTCAGCGCAGCGTCGCCGTAGCTGCGCCCGAGGCCGCGCGGCGTGATCCCGCCCGCGCCCGCCCGCGCGACCACATCGATCACCTCCCGCCAGGCGTGGGGCCGATACACGCGCGCCGGGTGGACGTGGTAGTTGCCCCAGCCGGTCAGCGCTTGCGTGCGTGCTCGAATGATCCCTCCGCGGATAAATAGGATCGAAACTTCGGCCGAGGCCGCCTTGCTCGACATCGGCCTCATGGCGTCGAGGCGGTATTAGACCCGAATCCTCGATCGCGCCGCAAGCTGACTCCAAAGGTGCAGGAACCTTCGGTCTCGCGATACAATGCCGCTCGCAGCGGTCCCGGCTTGTCATCGACTCACCGCCGATCGAAGAGTGAGCGTGGGTGATCTGCCGCAAGGCTGAATTGATGCTTGCAACAGAAAGAGATCAATTCGTGCAATTTGACTTCGTACTGCAGCCCGAGTGGCCGAACTTGGCCTGGCTCGCGCGCTGCGAGAAAAACAGTTCGCTCATCAGGGTATTCCACGGTGCTCGCGTAGAGTGCCGCGACGAGTGGTTCTGCGAGGCAGTGTGGGACGGCGACTTCGATTCGGGTGATTTCGACCGGACCGACATCGTCGCCGGCAGCGGCGGGCGCATCCGCGGCGCCACCGTCACGTTCGTCTCCGCCGGCAACACCGTCGACCGGCTGCAGTCTATCCAAACGCGGGAGGCGACCTGGGTCTCGAATTCCCTGGCGTGCTTATCCTCGGCCGCAGATGCACAGTTGGATCCCGGCTATCCCGGTTACTACGACGACGCCCTTAGCGTTACCGAAGGGCTGAGTAGGTACAAGCGCATCCTGCGTACCTCCGCAGGCGACATGCTGCTTACCTACTACGACAATCTGGTGTGGGACGGCCAAGCGCTAGGTGTCGCGCCCAAGCCTACCCCGCTACGCGACTTTTCCAGCTACTCTCGATACGTCGCCTTCCTACGGGAGTGCATGGCGGGCATTGCCCACAACATGGCTGCCCCCTCGCGCCGGCACCCGCTGTCGCTGATGGGCAGTTTGTCCTCCGGCTATGACTCGACCGCGGTCTCGACTTTGGCGAAGGAGATCGGCCTCAACGAGGTTGTCACCTTTGGCGACGCGCGAGGCGGCGGCGACGATAGCGGGGAGACCACGGCCCGACTGCTGGGACTTGCCGTGCACAAGGCGGAGCGCAATGACTGGCGTCGATGGGAATACGCGGAGGTGCCGTTCCTCGCCTCCTATAGCACCGCCGAGGACGTGATTTTCAAGGGCGTGGAGGCGCAGATCAAAGGGCGCTTGCTCATGACCGGCTACCACGGCGATTGGGTTTGGGACAAGTCGCCGCCGGACTTGAGCGCAGAGATCATGCGCAAAGATGCGTCCGGTCTGGCGCTGACCGAATATCGCCTATGGACCGGCACGATCCATTGCGCGGTGCCGTTCTGGGGTGTGCGTCAATTGAGCGATATCAACGCGCTCAGTAACGCGCCGGAGATGCGGGCGTGGGACGTGCCCGGCAACTACAGCCGGCCGCTGCCGCGGCGCATCGCCGAGGAAGCGGGCATTCCGCGCGATGCGTTCGGCGTGCGCAAGAAGGCCGTAACGGTGAATCCGTTTTGCAGCCGTGACGTGATCCGCGAGCGCGGCCACTTGCTGAACGATAGTTCGCTGGACGATTTCCTTCATTGGGTGCGCGCTCACCGCGGGGAGTGGTGGCGGCACGGTCGCATACCGCCTATCGCGAGCGCTCGACTGAATTACTTCTTCAACATGCTCGACGTGCGCAAGTCCGATCTACTGAACTCCATCGGCGAGATCCGTGGCATGTGGCGACTCGTGAACTATCAGTACTACGCGCCGAGGTACCTCAATCGTTGCCTGTTTCCCTGGGCGGTGACGCGCGCTCGACAGCAGTACCGGCTCGACTGAAGGCGCCAACCGCATCCTCGCCGATACACGGTCCTCGCGCATGCGCCTGACGTTTCGCGCACATGAGGCTTGGCCGCCGCTCGCCTGGCTGGCGCGCTGCGAGCGAACCAGCGGGGCGGTCACCGTGTTTCACGGTACACGAGTGGAGAGCGCGCCCGACTGGTACGCCGAGGCGGTGTGGGCGGGCGAGTACGGACGCGGAGCGCTCGACGCAACCGACATCGTCGCCGGCAGCGGTGCTCGCCTGGGCGGCGAAGGGCTGCTGTTCGTGTCGGCTGGCTCGACCGTAGACCGCCTGCAGTGGATCGAGCGCGGCGGTGCGGTGTGGGTGTCGAACTCGTTGGCTTGCCTGCTCGCTGCCGTCGGCGGCAAGGTCGACCCAACCTACCGATATTACGAGCGTGACGCCAGCACGGTAATCGACGGGCTCGACAGGTACAAGAAGACGCTCGCTACCGACGTTGGCGAAGTCGCGCTCACCTATTTCTACAACCTCAAGTGGGACGGCCACACTATCGCGGCTGTGCCGAAGCCAAGCTTCCCGCGCGATTTCTCTAGCTTTGCCCGCTACCGCGAGTTCTTGAGCACCAGCATGCGCGCGATCGCAGAAAACCTCGCGAGTCCCTTGCGGCGCTTTCCATTGCGCCTGCTCGGCAGCTTATCCTCGGGTTATGACTCCACCGCCGTGAGCGTGTTGGGGCGCGAACACGGGCTGGCCGAAGTCATCACCTTCGATCACGCGCGCGGCGGCGACGAGGACAGCGGAGAGGCCAACGCCCGCAGCTTGGGACTGTCCGTGCACAAGATCTCGCGCGAAGCATGGCGCGAGGCGGAGTTTGCCGAAGTGCCGTTTGTCGCCTCCTATAGCTCAGCCGAGGACATCGCGTTTCAGGGGGCCGGCCCGCTGCTGCCGGGACGCGTGTTCTTGACCGGCTATCACGGCGACAAGATTTGGGATCCGCTCACGCGCTACTTGAGCGATCAGATCGTGCGCGGCGATCCATCCGGGTTGTCGCTTACCGAGTATCGGCTGGCGCTGGGGTTC
>CAZILI010000009.1:20666-23535 GCA_964539965.1 uncultured Burkholderiales bacterium
AATTGCCCCGTGCCGTTTTGGGGTGTGCGCCAGATCGCGGACGTCAATGCGCTCAGCCGCTCGCAGGAGATGAAGCCCTGGAGCGTGGGCGGCGACTACGACCGGCCGATCCCCCGTCGCATCGGGGAAGAAGCCGGGCTTGCACGCGGGGCATTCGGCGTGCGCAAGCGCGCGGTGAGCTTCAATCTAGCGGCGAGCCGCAGCCTTATGACGCGCGACCATCGGTTTCTCACGCCGCGCTCGCTCACCGACTACCTGCAATGGATACGCGGCGAGCGCTCGGCATGGCTGCGCCGTGGCCGACTGCCGCCGATCGCCAACGCGGAACTCAACTATTTCATCAATCGCGCCCACATGGCCCGCATCGATGCGCGCAACGCGCTCGGCCGTCTACCCGGCATGTGGCGCTGGCTACCGTACCGCTGGTACGAGCCGCGCTACTTGAATTGGTATCTGTTCCCCTGGGCCCTGGAGCGCGCCAAACAGCGATACGGCGGGGGTATAGACTGAAAATCCTTGCCTGGTATTGCTATTAGAACCGCTACCGGATGGAGTATAGGGGTTGGGGCGAACACCAAACCCCTACCGGCGATTGCTCGTCGGCGTGCCTACGCGCGCGCGGCTGCGCTGCGGCGGTGCGGGCAGCGGCAGAGCCGTCTGATACTTGACCTGCTTTAGGGCGAAGCTCGACTTGATATTGCCCACTCCCGGCACGCGCGACAGAAACTGCATGATGAAGTGCTCGAGCGCCTGCACGTCCGGCACGACTACGCGCAGCAGATAATCAGCCTCGCCGGTCATGAGATAGCACTCCATCACCTCGGCGCGCGCGGCGATCGCGCGTTCGAAGATCTCGAGCGCCGATTCCACTTGCTTTTCCAGGGTGACTTGGATAAATACGCTCACCTTGAGTCCCACCCTTTGCGGGTCGAGCAGGGTGACGTAGCGGCGAATGAGGCCCGCCTTCTCCAGCGTGCGCACGCGTGCCAAGCAAGGCGAGGGCGAGCGTCCTATCGCCTTGGCGAGTTCGACGTTGGAGATGCGCGCATCGCCCTGCAGCAGGCCCAGGATTTTCCAGTCGGCTGAGTCGAGTTCTAGTTTCGGCATGATATTTCTCCATATAGGATGTCAGCAGCATATCATGCTGACGAGAGTCGAAAAAGATGACCGAAAAGAAATTTCCTGCCGGGCGAAACGCGCTACCATAGCGCGTCTTTCTCGCCCGTGACGCCCATCCCATGACCGATCTGTCGAACTTCGCCGGCTATTGGCGCGTGCTGCCGCAGGACGCCGACCCCGTCGAGACCAAAGAATGGTTGCAGGCCTTCGATGCTGTGGTCGACTCGCTCGGCCGTGAGCGCGCGACGTTCCTGCTGCGCAAGCTGCTCGATCATGCGCGCGTGCGCCGCGTGGCGCTGCCGCCGGTGTTGAATACACCGTACAGCAACACCATCACCTTGGCCGACCAGCCGCCGTTCCCCGGCAATATGGAGATCGAGCAGCGTCTGAGCGCCCTGGTGCGCTGGAACGCGCTCGCCATGGTGGTGCGCGCCAACCGCGAGCATGCAGAACTGGGTGGACACATCGCCAGCTACGCCTCGGCGGCGGACTTGTTCGAGGTCGGTTTCAATCATTTTTTCCGCGCCGGGCAAAACGGCGACCTGGTGTATTTTCAACCGCACTCGGCGCCGGGCATGTACGCGCGGGCCTATCTCGAGGGCCGCCTGAGCGAGGCACATCTCGCCAACTATCGGCAAGAAACGCAAGGCAAGGGCTTGTCGTCGTATTGCCATCCTTGGCTCATGCCCGAGTTCTGGCAGTTCCCGACGGGATCGATGGGGCTAGGGGCCATCACCGCCATCTACCAAGCGCGCTTCCTGCGCTATCTGGAGCACCGGGCCATCCAAGGCACTGCCGGGCGCAAGGTCTGGATGTTCGTCGGCGACGGCGAGATGGACGAACCCGAATCCTTAGCCGGGCTGTCGTTCGCCGCGCGCGAGGGGCTGGATAACTTGATCTTCGTGGTCAACTGCAACTTGCAGCGCTTGGACGGTCCGGTGCGCGGCAACAGCTCGATCGTGCAGGAGTTGGAAGGCTTGTTCGCCGGCGCAGGCTGGAACGTGATCAAGCTCATGTGGGGCTCGGACTGGGATCCGCTGTTCGCGCGCGACCAAGAAGGCGTGATCCTAAAACGTCTGCACGAGACGGTGGACGGCGAATTCCAGAAGTATGCCGCAACCGACGGTCGCTTCAATCGCGAGCACTTCTTCAACAAGTATCCGGAGTTGCGGGCGATCGTGGCCCACATGTCGGACGCCGACATCGACCAGCTGCACCGCGGCGGCCACGATCCCATCAAGATCTACGCCGCCTACCATGCGGCGGTCGCGCACAAGGGCCAGCCGACGGTGATTTTGGCGCAGACCAAGAAGGGTTACGGCATGGGCCACTGGGGTCAGGGCAAGATGACCGCGCACCAGGCGAAGAAACTCGAAGATGACGCTCTGCTCGCCTTTCGCGACCGCTTCTCGTTGCCGTTGTCGGACGAAGACGTAACGCACCTGCGCTTTTTCAAACCGGCCGACGACAGCCCCGAGCTCAAGTACTTGCACGTGCGGCGCAAGGAGTTGGGCGGCTACCTGCCGGCGCGCCTGGCGGGGGCGCCGGCGCTCGAAGTGCCGGCGCTTGCGAGCTTCGCCAAGCTCACCGACGGCACTCACGGCCGCGAGCAGTCGACCACCATGATTTTCGTGCAGATGCTGGCGCAGCTGCTGCGCGATCCGAACATCGGCAAGCACATCGTTCCCATCGTCGCCGACGAGGCGCGCACCTTCGGCATGCAGGCGCTGTTTCGCCAAGTGGCGATCTA
>CAZILI010000010.1:0-14306 GCA_964539965.1 uncultured Burkholderiales bacterium
TTGCTCGAGCCGGATTCGGTTTTTCTCGTCTATTCGACCGGGCAGACATTGACGCAGAGATTGCAGCCTACGCACTCGGCTTCGATCACCTCGAAGTAGCGGCGGCCGGTTTTCTCTTTGGTGATCGCCTGATGCGCCGTGTCCTCGCAGGCGATGTGACAGCGCCCGCACTGAATGCACAACGCCTGATCGATATGCGCCTTGACGATCTCGTTGAGATTCAAGTGCTCCCAATCGACGAAGTTGGGCACCGCCTTGCCGACGAAATCGGTCAACACGCGATAGCCTTTCGCGTCCATCCAGTTGGCCAGCCCGTCGATCATCTCGCCGACGATGCGAAAGCCGTAGATCATGGCCGCGGTGCAGACTTGCACATTGCCGGCGCCGAGCGCCATGAATTCGGCCGCGTCGCGCCAATTGGCGATGCCGCCGATGCCCGAGATCGGCATGCCGCGGCAGGCGGCGTCGCGCGCTATCTCGCCCACCATGCGCAGCGCGACGGGCTTGATCGCCGGGCCGCAGTAACCGCCGTGCGCGGCCTTGCCGTCTACGTGCGGGCTCGGGGCCATGGCGTCGAGATCCACTCCCATGAGGGCGCTGATGGTGTTGACCAGCGAGACGGCATCGGCGCCACCGCCTTTCGCCGCGCGCCCGGGCGCCAAAATGTTGGTCACATTGGGCGTGAGCTTGGGCATCACGGGCAAGCGGCCGTGCTGCTTGCACCAGCGCGTCACCATTTCCACGTATTCGGGCACTTGGCCGACCGCGGAGCCCATGCCGCGCTCCGACATGCCGTGCGGGCAGCCGAAGTTGAGCTCGATGCCGTCCGCGCCCGTGTCTTCCACCATGGGAAGGATGCGCTTCCAGGACTCCTCGGTACACGGCACCATGAGCGAGACCACCAGCGCGCGATCCGGCCAGTCGCGCTTGACTTGGCGAATCTCGCGCAAGTTGACCGCGAGCGGCCGATCGGAGATGAGTTCGATATTGTTGAAGCCGATCAAATTGCGCGCCGTGCCGAGCAGCGCACCGTAGCGGCGGCCGTTCACGTTGACCACCGGCGGATCTTCGCCCAGGGTCTTCCACACCACACCACCCCAGCCGGCCTCGAAGGCGCGATTGACGTTGTAGGCCTTGTCGGTCGGCGGCGCCGAGGCGAGCCAGAAGGGATTGGGAGAGCGAATTCCAGAGAAGGTACAAGTCAAATCCGCCATGCTCGCCTACCTCGCCGCTGCGTCGATGGTCGCGCCGCGCCGCAGGAAGCGGTCGATCGCCTGCGCGGCCTGTTTGCCGTCTTCGACCGCGACCACGGTCAGATCCTTGCCGCCGGCCACACAATCGCCACCGGCCCAGACGTCGGTGAGCGAGGTCCTTCTGTCGCCATCGACCTCGATGCGCCTGGCTTGCATGCGCAATGTCTCGGCGCCGCCCTCGACTGCGCTCGGCACGAACACCTGGCCGATCGCCTTGAACACCATGTCGGCGACGAGGGTAAAGGTGTCTCCGGTGGGCACGATTCGGCCGTTCGCATCGACTTTCGTGCAATCGAACTCGACTCCGCACAATGTGCCGCCTTCGCTCAGCAGCCGGCGCGGGCTGCCCCAATGCTTGATCGTGACACCGCTGGTTTGCGCCCAGGCTTGCTCCTTGGCACTCGCGCCCATGTGCGAGGGACCGCGCCGGTACACGATGGTCACGTCCTCCGCGCCCAGACGCTTGCTCTGGCTGGCGATGTCGATCGCCGTCATGCCGCCGCCCAGGACGACCACGCGCCGCCCGACCGGCAAGGTCGCCGGATCTTTCGCTTGCCGCAAGCGCGCAATGTATTCGACGGCGTCGACCACGCCCGGCAGCCGCTCTTCCGCAAGGCCCAGCGCATTCGCGCCGGCCAGCCCGAGTCCCAGGAACACGGCGTCGTACTGCGCGCGCAGCGCACTCAGTTGGAAATCGCGGCCCAGCGCTTGATTGAGCCGCACCTCGATGCCGCCCACGGCGAGCAGGTAGTCGATCTCTCGCTGGGCGATCTCGTCTCTGACCTTGTACGCCGCGATACCGTACTCGTTGAGGCCGCCCAATTTGTCGCGCGCCTCGTACACAATCGCCTCATGGCCCTGCATCGCCAAGCGGTGTGCGCAGGCGAGTCCTGCCGGGCCGCCGCCGACAATGGCGACGCGCTTGCCGCTCGGCGCGCCGCGCCCGAACAGCTGCACTCCTTTGTCGAACAGCCAGTCGGTTGCGTAGCGCTGCAAGGCGCCGATCGCGACCGGCTTGTGCTCCTGCGTATGGCGCACGCAAGCGCCCTCGCACAGCACCTCAGTCGGACACACGCGCGCGCACATGGCGCCCATGATGTTCTGGCGCAAAATGTCGTGCGCCGAGCCTTTCACGTTGCCGGTGGCGATTTTGCGGATGAAGCTCGGAATGTCGATGCCGGTCGGACAGGCCGCAACGCACGGCGCCTCGTAACAAAAGTAGCAGCGATCGCTCTCGAGGAGCGCTTGGTTCGGTGTGAGCGGCGGATGCGAGTCGGCGAAATTGCAGGCGTAGTCTTCGGCGCGCAACCGCCCGGCCGCGACATCGCCCACTCGCTTAATCGGTATACCCATCTAGGGGGCGGCCTCAATGAAGACGCCGCGCAAGTCGCCGCGCGCGCTCGCGTCAGCGAGCGCCACCATGAGCATGATGCGCGCTTTCACTCCCTTGAGATCGCCGGCGAAGATGACGCCCGCATCCTGCAAGTCGCGCCCACCGGTACCGTGCTTGCTCCCATAAATCGGCTCGACCCGCCCGGCACCGCAGCGGGAGGCAATCACAACGGGGAACCCCTCGCGCGCCAAGCGCCGCACGCTCGGCGCCAATCCGGGTGTCACGTGGCCCCGCCCCGAGCCTTCGATGACGATGCCTTTCGCGCCCGCCGCCACGACCGCTTGCAGCATCGCATCGTCCATTCCGATCGACACCTTGATGAGATCGACACGCCGATCGAGCGCCTCGACCGCAAATCCTCTCAGCGGCAGCGGGCGCCGGCGCGAGATGACCTTGCCACGATCGATCACGGCAAGCGGGCCCAGTCCCGGCGACTGGAAGGTCTCCAGCGCGCTGGTGTGCGTCTTCACGACATCACGCGCGGCATGCAACTCGCCGTTGAAGCACACCAGCGCCCGCAGCCCAGCAAGCGACTCGCTCGCCGCCGCCACGATCGCGTTGCGCAGATTGCGCGGACCGTCCGATTGCGGATCGTCGCTTGCCAGCTGCGCCCCGGTGAATATGACCGGCTTGTCCGAGCCCTGCAGCAAGGCACACAAGAACGATGTTTCCTCCAAGGTGTCGGTGCCCTGCGTGACCACCACGCCGTCCACCTCATCGCGCGCACACACGCAGTTGACGCGCTGCGCGATCTGCAGCGCATCGGCCACGCTCAAGTCGAAGCTGGCTGTCGTCGAGAGCTGATCGATCTCGAGCTGCGGCAGCTCGCTCACGCCGCCCAGGGCCGCCACCAACTCCTCCCCGGTACGCGAGGCCACTACCCGACCCAATGCCGGGTCGTAGCGCGAAGCGATCGTGCCGCCGGTGCTGATGATGACGATGCGCTTGGTCATGCGGTTTGCGCTTGAGCAGCGCCGCAAAAAGCCGTCAAGGAACGGCGCAACTGGGCCGCGTCCAAGCCGCGCGTGATGAATACGATGTGCGAGCGGCGGTCCGCGCTCGGCCAGGCGTCCAAGTGCGCCGGTGGATGCACCAAATGCTGTACGGCGTTGATCACCACCGGCGCGCTGACCTCGCCGACGTTGAGAATGACCTTCACGCGCAAGACGTTGGCACCGTGGTAGTTAAGCAACATCGACAACCACACGCCGAAACCGGTCCAATCGAGCGGGCGATCGAAACTCAAGCTGAAGCTCGAAATGTCGCCGTGACGTGATCGATCCTGGGCGTGATCGTCGTGGTCGTGATGCGCTTGCGCCCTCGCCTCTTCTTCGAGCCATCCGCGCACCGCCTCGCCTTTGGTGGCCGGGTCGTACGGGTCGCTGGAAAGTAGCACGTCGGCGTCCACCGGATCCTCCTGAGCATCGAACAGGCGTGCCGCGGGATTGAGCCGCGCCGCCGCGCGACGCGCGGAAGCGGCGCTGTCCGCGTCCGCGATGTCGGTCTTGGTGATGATCAAGTGGTCCGCCACCGCCACCTGCTTATAGCCCTCTGGGTTCTCGTCGATATGCCGCTGCGCATTTACCGCATCGACCGTGGTCACGACGTTGCCTAAGCGGAAGTGGTGCTTCAAAACCGGCTCGGCAAACAAGGTGTACAAAATCGGCGCCGGATCGGCGAGACCGGTGGTCTCGATCACCACCCGATCGAAGTCGGGAATCTCGCCGCGCGCACGCCGGCTCAGCAAGTCGCGCAACGCGCCGTTCAAATCGTCGCGTATGGTGCAACAAATGCACCCGCTTTGCAGCAGGACCATGGCCTCGTCGATTTGCCGCACTAACAGGTGATCCAATCCAACTTCGCCGAACTCGTTGATCAGCACTGCCGTGCGTGCCATCTTGGGAGACGCAAGCAGACGCTGCAGCAAGGTCGTCTTACCGCTGCCCAAGAATCCGGTGATGACGTTGACCGGGGTAAGTGCGGCGTAGTCGGTCACGTTATTTCCGAGCGGCCCGCTCAAGCGCGGCGATCAACTCGTCGTCGAGCGGATCGACCGCGCGCCGCTGCATGCGCGCCGCCGCCGGCCATACCGCTGCGACATTGTCGATCACTTGGCTTTGACCGGTCGGGCCGCTCAGGACGTACGCGCAGCCACGCCAATCGCTGAGCTTGAGCCGGAAATAGCCGAGCACGCGGTTGGTTGCCGCCACGCGATGCAGGCGCGCCTGCCGCCGCGTGCGTCGCAGCGCCTCTGGTCCGGCCGACGCGTCGGTCCAATGCTCGCTGCCCTGGAATACGCCGCACAACCCGCACATGGCCAACCTCAAGCAGCGGCACGCGCCGCTTCCGGCGCGCTCGTCCGCCCGCCCAACAAATAGTGTAGCTCGCTCGCCGGCCAGCTCGCGATCACGGTATCGCCCGTCACGACCGGCTCGGCAAAGTAGATGCTGTCGGGCAGATTGACCACGAACTCCTCTCCGGTGGCCCCTTCCAGCGGCACCTTGACCCAAGTGCCCTGATACTCGATGGTACCCACCTTGCCGATCACGGCGTTAAGGCCGGGATCGGCGTTCGCAGCCGAAGCGCGATGCAGCGCGATGCGATCGCGCCGCACCGAAACGTGATACGGCTCGCCGACGCCTGCGCCCTTGCCTGCGGTCACGCGCATGCGGCGCGACCCGTTCTCGATCACGATTTCGTCGTCCTGCCGGTCTACGATCTTTCCGCCGAGCACGTTCTGGCCGCCGATAAAGCGCGCCACGTAAGCCGTGCGCGGCTGCTCGTACACTTCGCGCGCCGAGGCCGCTTGCTCGATACGCCCCTGATCCATGACCACGACCATGTCGGCCAGCGCAATCGCCTCCATCTGCGTGTGGGTCACGTGAATGAACGTGATGCCAAACTCGCCCTGCATGCGCTTTAACTCGCCGCGCATCTGCAACCGCAAGAACTCATCCAGCGCGGACAGCGGCTCATCGAGCAGCAGCACGCGTGGATTGGTGATCAGGGCGCGCGCCAGGGCGATCCGCTGCTGCTGTCCGCCCGACAACTGCGCCGGCAGCCGGTCGGCGAACTCGCCCATTCGCACTCGATTCAGCATCTGCCGCGCGCGCTCCAGCCGCTCGTCCTTGGCGATGCCGCGCACCTTGAGGTTGAAAGCGACATTCTCAGCACAGCTCAAGTGCGGGAACAGCGCGTAGCTTTGGAACATCATGGCGGTGCCGCGCTTGACCGGCGGTTCGCCGTTCACGCGCTCGCCGTCGATCAGCACGTCGCCCTCGGTTGGGTCTTCGTGACCGGCGATCATGCGCAAGATGGTGGTCTTGCCGCAGCCGGACGGACCGAGCAGGCAACAATACGCGCTGCCGGGAATGCGTAGGCTGATATCGCGCACCGCGACCGTCTCGCCGAAGCGCTTGGTCACGCCCGCCAGCTCGATCCCGCCGCGCGCGCCGATGGCTTTGTTCTCGTTTGGTTTCATTTCTTGACGCCTGTCATTCGGCCTGCTCGCCGCGCGGGCGCTTGCGCGACCGGCGCCGCTGGATGAGCGCAATGGAACCGAGCGCGAGTGCGATGGCGGTGAACGACACGAGGGTAGTGACCGTACCGAGCGCGTACAAGGCCGGCGAGGTCACGTTGGTGGTCATGCCCCAGATCTCCATCGGCAAAGTATTCTGCGCGCCCGAAGTGAGCAGAGACCGCGGAAACTCGTCGTAGGAAAGCGTAAACCCGAACAGTGCGACGGCGATCATGCCGGGAAACAGGATCGGCAGCACAACCATCAAGAAAATCTGCCAATTGGTCGCGCCCAAGTCGCGCGCGGCTTCTTCATAGGCGCGATTGAAGCGGCTGAACACAGCGAACATGATGAGCAGGCCGAACGGCAAGGTCCAAGTGAGTTGCGCGCCCAGCGCCGAAGTAAGCCAACTCGTTTGCACTCCCATCGCCTGAAAGGTGAGCCCGACACCCAAGCCCACCAGCAGCCCAGGCATGATAAGGCTCGCCACCGCCAGATAAAAGACGAAGGTCGACCCGGGAAAGCGCCGTCGGAACGCGAGCCCGGCCATCACGGAAATACTCACCGTGAGCAGCAGCACGATCACCGCCAGCGCCATCGAGCGCACGAATGCGCCGGCGAAGTCACCCGTTCGCTGCTGTCCGAACAGGGCCGAAAACCAATGCAGCGAGGCGCCTTGCATGGGAAACGTGAGTCCGCCGGTCGGGCCCTGGAAAGACAAGACATAGATAGCCGACATCGGCCCGTACAAGAAGGCGACGAATAAGACGAAGAACGCCGCTAAGGCGTAGAAACTCAAGCCTCGCTTGCCGTATTGCTTCTGTGCGGGGGCGGCGCCGGCCATGCCTCAGCCCGCCAGTTCTTTGCGCACGTCCACCACGCGCAGAATCGCGGCGACCATCAAAGTCACGATGATGAGCAAGATCACTGCACTCGCCGCCGCGGGCGGATATTGCACCATGGCGATCTGGTTCGACATGGCCATCGCCACCGAGGCGCTGTGGCTGCCGCTCATCACTTTGACCACGAAAAAATCGCCCATCACCAAGGTAATGACGAAGATCGAGCCGAGCGCGATTCCGGTCTTGGACAGCGGCACGACGATATCCCAGATGATGCGCCAGGCGCTGCTGCCGCCGTCGCGCGCCGCTTCGATGAGCGAGCGGTCGATGCGCGCCATGGAATTGAAGATCGGCACGATCATGAATAGGGTGAACAAGTGCACGTAGGCGATGATCACGGCGAAGTCCGAAAACAGCAGAAACTCGAGCGGCTCGCGCGTGATCCCGGCGCCGATGAGTGCTTGATTGAAAATGCCGTTGCGCCCGAGGACCGGGATCCAAGAGATCATACGGATGATGTTGGACGTCCAAAACGGCACCGTGCACAACAGAAACAGCGCCATCTGCCACAGCAGGCTGCGCACGTGAAAGGCGAGAAAATAGGCGACTGTGAAACCCACCACCAAGGTGATCGCCCATACGATGACCGCGTAGTAGATGGTCTTGAAGTAGAGAGACAAGGTGACTTCGGAGCTGAACAACTCCTTATAGTTGGTCAGGTCGAACGCGGGCACGGTGTTGATGCCGTCGAACTCGAAAAAGCTGAACGCGATCACCACCAGCAGCGGAATCCCGAAGAACAGCAGCAGCACCAACAGCAGCGGGCCGACCTGCAGATAGGAAGTGAGAGTTGATGAGGGCTTAATCTTGCGGCTGCTCCGGGTTGGAAGGCTGGGCTTCTATGAGAGCCGGAAGGTGCGTGGGACACACCCTACGGCGACGCGCCCCCTGCGCGGGACGGTGCGTGGGACGCACCCTACGGCAACGCGCCCGCTGCGTTGTAGGGTGCGCCCTGCGCACCGGCCCGCGCTACCTTTTGGCGCTACGCCGCCAAGAACTCGTTCCACTTATTAACCATGTAGCGGTTCTCGTCCATAAGCGTGTTCCAGCACGCGACCTTGCCCATGCGGTCCCAGAACGCACCACCGTCGCGCGTCGCCCCGGCTTTTTCCATCAAGGTACCGTACGGATCCTTGATTTCGCCCTTGGCGGCCTTGCCGTCGTACCAGAAGCCCCACTCGTCCTCGCTCATGAACTTCTTGGCGGTTTCCGGCACACCGGAGTAGTAGCCCTGCTTGGCGATGAAGCCGCCTTGCCAGCCCGATTGATACCAATCGAGGTAGGCGTACGCCGCGTCCAGCTTCGGCCCCTTGAGGTGGGCCATCGGCGCGATGCAGCTCGCCCAGGCGCGATAGCCCTCCTTGAGCGGCGCGTAATAGCAGGGGATGTTGCGCGAACGCACCGCGGTCACCGCGGGCGACCACATCGACTGTACGATGGTCTCCCCGGCCGCCATCAAGTTGACCGACTCGTCGAAAGTCGCCCAGAAAGCGCGGAATTGTCCTGCCTTCTTTGCGGCCTTGAGAATTTCGATCGTCTTGTCGATCTCGGCTTTGGTCATGTTGCCCTTGTCGGCGTACTTGATGTCACCGCGCGCTTCGATCGCCATCGCCGCGTCCATGATGCCGATGCTGGGCACCGACACGATAGATGTCTTACCTTTCCACTCCGGATTCAACAACTCCGCCCAGCTTTCGATCTTGCGCTTGACCAGGTCGGGACGAATCCCCAAGGTATCGGCGTTGTACACGGTCGGCACACCGGTCGCCCAGTTGGTGGGCTTGGTGGCGAATTTCTTGTCGCCCGGCTTCTCCACGTACTGCACTTCGAACGGCAAGCAGCCTTGGGTGGACACCTTCTTGCCGTCCGGGTACTCGCCCTTGCTGAAGATAGGCACGACCTTGTCCCACCACTTGATCTTCTTCAGATCGATCGGCTGCAAGGTGCCGCGCGGCAGCAAGTGATGCTGGAAAAAATACTCGATGTCGGCGATGTCGATCGACTGCGGCTGCGTCACCAGCCGGTTCAACAGCGCATCGTGCGGCGCGGTTTGCATTTCTACTTTGAAGCCCAAGTCTTTGGTCGCTTGATCGGCGATCTCTTTGATGGCCGAGTATGAGCCGCCGACTTGCACGAGTTTCACGTCCTTCATGTTCTGTGCCCAAATCAGCGGAAAACCGTCGATCAGGCCCGATCCTACAGCGGCGCCGGCCGCGGCGCCGGCGGCTTGCAAGAAACGCCGCCGGCCGGGTTTCGGCTGCGCGGTCCGGTCAACCTTGGGATTGCTCACGTCTTCGTTGTTCGCCATGATCCTTTCTCCTGTGTAGAACTCACGTGGAAATCATCTTCTTCTCGACCCCAACTCCCGCGGCCACCGCCCGCTCGTACTCGAGCGGAATCGTGGCCGAATCCTGCAGCGCGATGCCGGTCGAATCGAACAGGGTGATGTCCTGATCCGACAGCCGACCTCGTTTCTTGCCGACGATCACTTCGCCAATTTCGCCGACGATATCTTGCTCCTTCAGCAGTCCCTGCGCGAGCGGCACGTTGATCTCGCCGTCGGTGCGGCACTGGCGCATGTCGTCGACGAAGATGCGGGCACGTTGCAGAATGCGCGGCTCGAGTTCCTGGTCGCCACCCTTGTCCGCCCCTAGTGCAGCGATGTGGGTGCCGGGCCCGATCCACTCGTCTTTGACGATTGCCCCGCGCGCCGGCGTGACGGTCACCACCACGTCGGCACCGCGCACGACCTGTTCAAGATCGGTCGAGGCGCGCAGCTTGAAGCCCGCGTACTTGGGCTGCTGGGTCGCGACGAAGTGATCCAAGGTCTTCTGCGAGCGGCTCCACACGCGCACGTCCTGCCACTTGAACACTTCGTTGCAGGTCGCGAGCGCACCTTCGGCCATGTGGCCCGCGCCGACAATGGCGAGTGTCTTCGAGTCCGCTCGCGCCAGCCACTTGGCCGATACTGCGGCGGCCGAGCCCGTGCGCATCACGGTGTGATAGCTGCCGTCGCAAATCGCCAATGGAAAGCCGGTTTCCGGATGCGTGTAGATGAGGATCGAGAATACGGTAGGCAAGTCGTATTTCTCGCGGTTCTTCTCGCGTATCGATACCCACTTGCACGCGGCTGCCTCGGGCTCTTCGATGTAGGAAGGCATCGCCTCCCACTCGCCCGGATACTTGTCGAGCACGATGTGACCCTTCGGGTCCATGTAGAAGCGCCGCTCGCCGTGCATGCGATAGGCCTGCTCCACGCACTGGTTGTACTCGCCCGGTGTGAGCAGGCCCATCATTTCCGTACGGCTCAGTATGAGCGTCTTGCGGTTACGCCAGCTGTCCATTGCCTGCCGTCTCCTGCCCGGCCCGTCCGACTATTTCTTCTTGCTCTTGCGCGGGAAGCGTTTGGCAAAGTCGTCGGCGATATCGTTGAATGTGGTGAATCTTACCCCGGGGTGACGGATGATGTAGTGGAACAGCCGCTCCAACATCATGAGCACCTGCGGCCGTCCCGACACGTCGGGGTGGATGGTGATGCCGAACACGGCATAGTCCATCTCGCGGTACACCCAGTCGAATTGGTCGCGCCACATTTCTTCGAGATGGCGCGGATTCACGAAGCCGTGGCTGTTCGGGGCTTTCTTGATGAACATCATCGGCGGCAGATCGTCGAGATACCAGTTGCCGGCGATCTCGATCAGGTCGGTTTCCACCCCGCGCTTGAGCGGCACCATCCACTCGCGCGGCTTTTTCGAATAGTCGATCAGAGTCCACTTGTCACCGACGCGCACGTAGTACGGCGTGAAATCGTTGTGCATGAGACTGTGGTCGTACTTGATACCTTTCTTGAGCAGCAACTCGTTGGTAACCGGGCTGAATTCCCACCAGGGCGCCACGTAGCCCGTAGGGCGCTTGCCCGAGACTTTCTTCACCAAGTCGATGCACTTGTCCAGCACCTCCTCTTCCTGCTCGGGCGTCATCGCGATCGGGTTCTCGTGCGAATACCCGTGTATGCCGATCTCGTGCCCCGCCTCGATCACCATCTCGGTCTGCTTGGGAAAGGTCTCGATCGAATGACCGGGGATGAACCAGGTCGTCTTGATACCGAAGCGCTTGAACAGATTCACCAGCCGGGGAGTGCCGACCTCGCCGGCGAACATGCCGCGGGAGATATCATCGGGCGAATCCTCCCCCCCGTAGGAACCGAGCCAACCCGCAACCGCGTCCACATCTACGCCGAACGCGCAGAGTATCTCCTTGGCCATCTTGCTTCCTCCTCGTTTTGTTTGACATCGCGCGCGCCCACGGCAGCAGGCGGCAATAGCCTAGTGTAAGCAGAATGAGTACCAGAGAACAAGTTGGAACGTTTCCCCGGCAGCCAGCGCAACTAGGACCGCGCCGAAGGGCGTCGCGCTGCCCATTTTGGGGCCGGACGCACGCCCGCGGCGCGGACCCGCCGGCGACTCGGCGTGGTAAAGTCAGTAAAGAATCAAATCATGAATAGCGTGTGCGTTTTTTGCGGTGCTAATCTAGGCGCCGATCCGGTGTTCACCGACGCCGCGCGCAGCACGGGCCAAGCGCTGGCGAAGCGGGGCCTGCGCCTCGTCTACGGCGGCTCGAATTCCGGTCTCATGCGGGTCGTTGCGGATGCCGCGCTCGATGCCGGCGGCGAAGTCGTCGGCGTCATGCCTCGCCAAGCGCTCAGCGGCGAGCAGGCCTACGCTCGGCTGAGCGAGTTGCACAGAGTCGACACCATGCACGCGCGCAAGGCGAAAATGGCAGACCTCTCCGACGCTTTCATCGCGCTGCCCGGCGGCTTTGGTACCTTGGACGAAATTCTCGAGATGGTGAATTGGACACGGCTTCGTATTCATGCCAAACCGTGCGGCCTGCTCAATGTCGCCGGATTCTACGATCGCCTAGTCGACTTCTTCGACCACTGCGTGGCGCAGGGCCTGCTACGCGCGGCCGATCGCGCGTTGCTGCACGTGCATCGTGATCCGCACGCCCTCTTGGACGAAATGATCCGGTAGGCTAGTCGGCATCGGCTTTCCGGATGCCGCGTCGCTCTCTTTGATCTGGATCAAGTCGGGTATCGACTGTCGCGGCGATACTCGATGCCATGACTACAAAACGGAGCGACGACATGACTCAACGTCCGATCTTGCTTATTGTCGGGCTGCTGGCTTGGATCTGGACCGGCGAAAGCTTGGCCGACAGCGCGCGCGGCCAAACTCTGTACGATTCGCGCTGCCTGGTTTGCCATGCGGAAAAGCCGTTTGCCGACAAACCCCCGAAAGTCAAGAACTACGAAGAGTTGCGCGCGCAGACTACTCTGTGGGATTCGATCAGCGCCGGCGCCAAGTGGTCCAAAGATGAAGTCGAAGACGTGGTCGCCTACTTGAATCAGCGCTTCTATTCCTATCCGTGCAGCGGACCCAAATGCTAAGGAGATCTATGATGCGTTCGCGATTGACCACCACCCTGTTGCTTGCCGCTGTCGCGGCGCCCGCCGCGGTCTCTATCGTGTACGCCGCGGACAGCAGTCGCGGCCGCGCGCTGTACGAAGTGCGCTGCATTGAGTGTCACGATCAAAGCGTGCACGGACGACAGAAGCGGGTGGCCAAGAACTATGACGACATTCGCACCTGGGTTGCGCGCTGGAACAACGAGCTAGGCGGGTCTTGGGGCAAAGAAGAAGTCGAGGACGTAACCGCCTTTCTCAATGAGCGGTTCTACTCTTATTCCTGCACAAACGTCGAGTGCTGAGACCCGCCGGCGCAAGAGCAGCGCCCGCATCGCCGCGCGGCTTGCGTTTGCATGGTCGACTTACTCCGTCGAGCGCAATGCGCGTCCGTAGATCAAGTAGTACACCAACGCTACCAGCACCGCGCCGCCTACCACGTTGCCTAGGGTGACGGCGAGGAGGTTGTGCACCAATCCGCTCCAGGTGAGGGCGTCGATATGCGCAATCGCCTCGGCCGCGACCACGCCTTTCCACGCAATGCCGAGCGGGATGAAATACATGTTGGCGACGCTATGTTCGAATCCGGCCGCGACGAAGGCGGAGATCGGAAAGACAATGGCAAACACTTTGTCAGTTAGGCTGCGTCCGGCCATGGCGAGCCAAACCGCGAGGCAGACCAGCGCGTTGCACAACACGCCCTTGAAAAACGCAGATGCGAACGGCATCGCCGCTTTGTTGGCCGCGATCGCAACCGCCTGCAGCGCGACACGTCCTTGATTCATGGCGCCGTGGTCGGCCAGCACGACGAGTAACGCCAACCCGGCCGCGCCGGCGGCATTGGCGAGATACACCACCAGCCAATTGCCTAGCAACTCGCGCGTGCGGATGCGCCCGTCCGCCCACGCCATGGTCAGCAGATTGTTGCCCGTAAACAGTTCGGCGCCGGCGACCACTACCAGCACCAGGCCCATGGAAAATACTATGCCGCCTAGCACGCGGGCCAGCGCAAAGCCGAGCGAAGCGTCGCTTACCACCAAGGTGTAGTAGAGCGCCCCCAGGCCGATGAAGGCGCCGGCCAGCACTCCCAGCATCGCCATCGCCAATAGCGGCAAACGCGCCTTAGCGACGCCGATCGCCTCCACGCGCTCGGCGATTTCCTGCGGGGAATAGGCGTCGACGCCGAAAATTTCGCGCATCGCGGCGATAGCGGCGTCTCGCTCGGTTTGAGGAAACGGCGACTGCGCTAGCGCACGGCGGGTTCAGCCTCCTCGCCGGCGCGCTAGCGCTTTCGCCTCAGTGCACTTCGAGTTGCTTGGCGCCGGAACCGGCCTTCTTGGGCAAGGTCAGTTCGAGCACGCCGTCGTTGTACTTGGCCTCGGCTTTTGCCTGCTCGACATCGCTCGGCAAGGTGAAGCTGCGATACACCGCGCCGTAGTAGCGCTCGGTGCGCAGCACTTTTTCGCCCTCCTTGGCCTCTTTTTCACGCTTCACCTCGGCGCTAATCGTGACTTGATTGCCGTCGATGGAAACCTTGATGTCTTCTTTCTTCACACCCGGCACTTCGGCCTTGACGGTGTAGCTCTTCTCGTTCTCGCTTACATCCACCGCGATGCTCATCGCCTCCTCACCGCGCCATCGGCTCGGCCGGAGAAACTGCTTCATCACGTCTTCGAACGTATCGTCGAACAAACTCATACGGCCGAAATCACGGAAGGGATCCCAACGTACCAGATTTGCCATGTGTGTCTCCTGTAGCGGGTTGCAAAATATTCGC
>CAZILI010000010.1:14316-22633 GCA_964539965.1 uncultured Burkholderiales bacterium
CGACTGTCACTACCGCTCACGAGAAAGCTTACGACGCTCGTAGTGCTGCGGATTTGACCAAAATCAAACGCCCGCGCCGGCAACGACGCGGTTCGCCGCGGCACACCTACACTGGTCTCCGACAAATGGAGGCACTCAATTCATGCGCGCGATGCTGCTGAGAGCAAACGAGCGATCGCTGCAAGAAGCCGATCTTCCCATGCCGACGCCGGGAGCCGGGCAGGTATTGGTCAAGGTGCACGCCTGTGCCGTGTGCCGCACCGACCTGCATATCATCGATGGCGAACTACCGGATCAAAAGCGCCCGCTCATCCCCGGGCACGAGATCGTGGGCAGCATCCTCGCATTGGGATC
Organism: uncultured Burkholderiales bacterium; assembly: GCA_964539965.1. Classification (GTDB taxonomy): domain Bacteria; phylum Pseudomonadota; class Gammaproteobacteria; order Burkholderiales; family JALYOK01; genus CAZILI01. The sequence goes on from CAZILI010000010.1 coordinate 14,671, forward strand.
GGGCGTCTCGGACTTCGAGATTGGAACCCGCGTCGGCATCCCTTGGCTCGGACAGACCTGCGGCGCGTGCGCCTATTGTTCGAGCGGCCGGGAGAATCTATGCGATGCGGCGCGCTTCACCGGCTATCAGCTAGATGGCGGCTACGCCGAGTTCGCCCTCGCCGATGCGCGTTTCTGCTTTTCGCTGCCGCCGCCATACTCGCATGTCGAGGCGGCGCCGCTCATGTGCGCGGGCTTGATCGGCTATCGCTCGCTCAAGCTGGCGGGGAGTGCGCACACGCTCGGAATCTACGGCTTCGGGGCGGCCGCGCACATCGTCGCGCAGCTCGCCAAACACCAGGGCCGAAGCGTGTATGCCTTCACTCGATCGGGCGACCGCGACGCGCAACAGTTCGCGCGCGAGGTCGGCGTGGACTGGGCGGGTGAGGCCGGAGAGACGCCGCCGCGCGCCTTGCAAGCGGCGATCATTTTCGCCCCGGCCGGGGAGCTGGTGCCGGTCGCGCTCCGAGCGACCGAGAAAGGCGGCACCGTTGTCTGCGGCGGCATCCATATGAGTGACATTCCGAGCTTTCCTTATGCCCTGTTGTGGGGCGAGCGCGTGATCCGCTCGGTGGCGAATCTCACCCGGGCGGACGCGTCGGAATTTCTCGCCCTCGCGCCGCGAGTTCCGGTTCGTGTTCAGGTCGAGACCTTTTCCCTGATCGAGGCGAACGAAGCGTTGCGGCGGCTGCGCGCCGGGCAACTGAAAGGCGCCGCGGTACTTACCATGGATTGACTGCAAGCATGCCGCGCCTTTGACCTGGATCAAGGCGCGCGAGGCACATGCCCCCAAGAATCGCTTCTATGAAATTCGTCATTTATGTGATCCTGATCGTGCTGGGCGTCACGGTGGGTCCGCCCAGTTGCCCGGCCCGACGCAGCCCCGTGCCTGAGACCTACGCGGCGGAAACGGGCACGGTGGCCCCGCTACTGAACATCGCCGCGCTGGTGCGCAGCGAAGGTCCTGCGGTGGTGAACGTAAGTGCGTCGCCGCGCAGTCCGGCCCCCGAAGTCGATGCGCCGGGCACGCATGATGATGACGACATGGCCGATCTGCTGCGCCGCGGCTTGCCGCCGGGGCGAGCGAACTCAAAACGCCCGATGCAAGGCTCGGGTTGCATCGTCAGTTCCGACGGCTATGTCCTCACCGACAGTCATCTGGTCGAAGGCGCCGCTGAGATCACGGTACGCCTGACTGACAAGCGCCAATTCAAGGCGCGCCTGGTCGGCGCCGATCCGATGGCCGACATCGCACTGCTCAAGATCAACGCCAAGAATTTGCCGACCGTCAAGATCGGCGACCCCTCCAAATTGGAAGTCGGCGAGTGGGTGATCGCCATCGGCGCGCCTTTCGGCTTCGACAACACCGTTACCCAGGGCATCGTGAGCGCCAAGGGACGCAGCCTACCGGACGAGAGCTACATTTCCTTCATCCAGACCGACGTGGCCATCAATCCAGGCAATTCGGGCGGTCCACTGTTCAATCTCAAAGGCGAGGTAGTCGGCATCAACTCGCAGATCTACACGCGAAGCGGCGGCTACATGGGCGTGTCGTTCGCTATTCCGATCGACCTCGCCATGTCGATCAAAGACGAACTGCTCGTGCACGGCAAGGTGACGCGCGGCAAGCTGGGCATTAGCCATCAAACCGTGGACGAAGCGATCGCGCAGGCTTTCAAGCTCGCGGAGGCGCGCGGCGCATTGGTGACCGAGGTTGAAAAAGGCGCAGCGGCCGACAAGGCCGGACTCGTGCCGGGCGATATCATTCTCGCCTTCGACGGCAAAGCGGTCGACGCGTCCACCGACCTGCCCCGGATGGTGGCGATGACCAAGCCGGGCACGCGTGTGCGGCTCGATATCTGGCGCAAGGGCAAGATCGAAGCGCTGACCGCGACCGTGGGCGAAAGCGCGAGCAAACTCGCGGCCCGAAGCGACGCGGACGAGCCGCGCCTGGACAAGCTAGGTCTTGCCTTGCGCGATCTGTCGGGCACGGAAAAGCGCGACCTCGGCTTCGAGCACGGCATCATCGTCCAGCGCGCGGTCGGTGAGGCGGCCCGTGCCGGCGTGCTCGAGGGAGACGTGATATTGGGCGTGAACGACAATCCGGTTGGCACCGTGAAGCAGTTCCGCGAACTGATCGGCAATGTCGGCCCGATCGCCGCGCTCCTCGTGAGCCGCGGCAACGCGGTGATCTACCTGCCGCTGCGGGTGAAGGGCTAACGGGGTACCGTCGTAGGGTGCGTCCCACGCACCGTCCCACGGGTGTTCGGTGCGCAGGTCGCACCCTACGGCCGAACCATCTTTCGCGTCATCGCGCAGGGCGTCCCACGCACCATCCCGCCGCTATTCGGTGCGCAGGGCGCACCCTACGGCAAGGTGACTCCGTGCGTCCCACGCACCGTCGACTCGGTCTGGTGCGCAGAACACATCCACCGGATACACTTCGAGAAAGCACCGCAACCATGGACCCGACCGCACCCGAATTCTGCCCCAGCCTAATCGCGCACCTTCTCGCGCCGGATCGCAACATTCCCAACCACCCGCGCTGGCCTCTGCTGGTTTATCCGGCCGCGGTGGCGATCGCCGGCCCCGATCCGGCGCTCGCTTTCGAAGAGCTGTTCGCGCGCAACCACTGGCCGCCGGCGTGGCGCGACGGCGTGTTTCCATTTCACCACTTCCACAGTAACGCACACGAGGCCCTCGGCGTATTCAGCGGCGAAGTGACCGTGCGGTTCGGCGGCGAGGCGGGCCTCACCTTGACCGCCCGGGCCGGAGACGTGATTGTTCTTCCGGCCGGGACCGGCCACAAGAAGCTTTCCTCGCGCGGCACGCTCGGCATCGTCGGCGCCTATCCCGCCGGTCAACATCCGGACCACTGCACACCGATACTGTCTCACGTCGGACGCGCGGCGGAGTCGGTAGCGCGCGTGCCGCTTCCTGACCTCGATCCGGTCTACGGCAAGGACGGGCCGCTATTCGCGCATTGGACGAGGTCCGCGGGGGCGTAGCCCCCGAGCAGGACAACATCACGAGGTTTCAGAAGTCGTCTCTTTCGGTGGAGTCGTGCCGAGTGTTTTCAATTCCTTGCGCAGCGACTCGACTTCTCTGCGCAACTCAAGGATGTCGCGATGCAGCTCACGGCGCAGCCGCTCCTCGTCTCGTCCGATGAATACGGCAGCAATGCTCGCCGTCACCAGCGACATCAGGCCGTAGCCCAGCAGTACCATGAACACGGCAAAGATCCGCGAGGCGGGCGTGGTCGGGACGACATCACCGTAACCGACGGTCGCGCCGCTTTCGAACGCCAGCCATAGGCCCTCGCCGTAGGAGTCGACCGTCGGCTCCAGCCAGTAAAAGCCAGCGCCCGCCATGCCGAGCAACGCCGCGCCCAGCGCTAGCATATACATCGTGCCGGTGGGAGAAAAGAAGTGCCGCAGCGCCAACAGAATGCGCATCACCACCGCGGCCACGAACGCCACCCGCAGCGCCCATTCCACCGCGCTCCAGTTGCCGTAACTGCCCAATAGACTCAGCGCTGCGCCGGCGGCTACCACCCCGTCGAGCCAGTTGCGCTTGAGCAGCGCCAGCGGCTGGCGCGAAAGGCGGGTAAGCAGGGCAAGGTGTGCCACGAATGCCAGCCCCACGATCAAATTCAGCGCACTGCCGATGCGGCCGGCGCGCAGCGACGGACTCGTGAGTTCCAAGTAGAACGCGGGAATGTTGAGCAGCAGCACGCCCAACATCACCCAGCGCAATCGCACCTCCCACTTGTGCGCCAGCGCGCTATCGTGCGGCGGTACGCCGCCGGCTCCGAGGATGGCGGGGAGTTCGGTCACGGTGCGCTCGCTCGGCTCACGGCGTTCTCGGCGGACGTTGGTAGCGGGCGTACACTGTACCGGCTGCCGCAAGCAACGCCAAGGCCTTCATCCTGTCCAGGCGGTGAAAGAAAGCGGCGCGATTATCCGCAATTGGACGGCATGGCCTTTGATCTAGATCAAAGGCGTCGGGAGGCCGGCTTTCTAGGATTGACCGATGGTTACCCAACTTCTGCCGGCTATCTCACCTTTGTCAGTTCGTGGCCGGATGGGAAATGCAGGTTAGCGCCCTCGCCCCGACGGCCCTGCCCGCGGAGGCCGCGGCGGCCTGCTTTCATTGCGGCTCGCCCCTGCCGGCGAGCGGAGTGCGCTTTGTGACGGTCGAGGCGCGCGCCCGCCCGGTGTGCTGCGCGGGCTGCCAGGCGGTCACGGAAATCATTCTGGCCGGCGGGCTGGACGAATACTATCGACGGCGCGAACAACGCGCTAAGACGCCCGCCTCGACACAGGAGGATTGGTCGGTCTACGACTTGCCGGCGGTGCAGGCAAGTTTCGTGCGCGATGCCGGCGGTACGCTGCGCGAGGCTTCGCTCATGCTCGAAGGCATCCGCTGCGCGGCCTGCGTGTGGCTGAACGAGCAGCATCTCGCTCGCCTGCCGGGCGTGCGTTCGGTGCAGATCAACTACGCTTCCGAGCGCGCCCTAGTGCGCTGGGACGCGGATCAAGTGGCCTTAAGTGCGATTCTGCGCGCGGTGGAGCAAATCGGCTACCGCGCGCTGCCGTACGACGCGCAGCGGAGAGAACAAGCGCTGCGCAGCGAGCGCCGCGTCGCGCTGCGCCGGCTGTTCGTGGCGGCGCTGGGCATGATGCAGGTCATGATGTACGCGGTACCGGTGTATCTGGCCGACGGCGACATGACCGCGGACATCGAGCAGCTCATGCGCTGGGCGAGCTTGTTGCTCACGATGCCGGTCGTCCTTTACTCGGCGCAGCCGTTTTTCGCGGGCGCCACGCGGGAGCTACGCAGCACCCGACTCGGCATGGACGTGCCGGTCGCCCTCGGCATTGGGGCAGCCTTCTTGGCCAGCTTCTGGGCGACGGTCGCCGGGCGCGGCGAAGTGTATTTCGACTCCGTCACCATGTTCGTGTTCTTGCTGCTCGGGGGACGCTATCTCGAGCGCGAGGCGCGCCAGCGCGCGGCCGCCTCGATCGAGAGCGCGCTGCCGCAGGTGCCGACCTTCTCAATGCGGCTGCACGCAGCCGCCGACTGGTCGCGGGCCGAGCGCGTACCGACCGCAGGCTTGGTCGAGGGCGACTGGGTATTGGTGAAACCCGGCGAGCGCATTCCCGCCGACGGTACCATCGGCCAAGGTAATACCGAAGTCGACGAATCGCTCTTGAGCGGAGAGAGCCGGCCGCTTACGCGCGGTCACGGCCAGCGCGTCTTGGCCGGCACGACCAACGTCGTGAGCCCGTTCGCGTTGCGCGTCGAGCGCGTGGGCGCCCACACTGCGCTCGCCGCCATCGCGCGCCTGGTGGAGCGCGCGGCGGCGGAGAAACCGCCGCTCGCTCAGGCGGCGGATCGTATCGCCAGCTGGTTCGTCGCGGCGCTGCTCGTGCTGGCGCTCGCCGGTGCGCTGGCGTGGTTGGCGATCGAGCCGGGGCGTGCGTTGCCGACGGTGGTGGCGCTGCTCGTCGTATCGTGCCCTTGCGCGCTGTCGCTGGCGACACCGGCCGCGCTCGCGGCGGCAACCGGAACCCTGGCGCGGGCGGGGCTCGTCCCGGTCCGCGGTCATGCGCTGGAAGCCATGGCGCGCGTCACACACGTGGTCTTCGACAAGACCGGCACGTTGACCGAAGGAAAGCTCTCGCTGAGCGCAGTGCGCCCACTAACCGACGCGAGCGCGCCGCGAGTCATAGCATTCGCACAGGCGCTGCAAGCGGGTTCCGAGCATCCCATTGCGCGCGCCATCCTGGCCGAGCCGGTGCAGGAGGCGTGCCTCGCGCAGGACCTGCGCAGCGTCACCGGCTCCGGCGTCGAGGGCCTGATAGACGGCGAGCGCTACCGCTTGGGCAAAGCCGAGTTCGTCGCCGAGCTTTGCGGCGCGCTGCCGCGCCTGCGCGACGACGAAACGCCGCAGACGATCGTGTGGCTCGCGAGCTCAGGCGGTTGTCTCGGTTACTTAGTCTTGGCCGATCACGTGCGCGAAGATGCATCGCAAGTCGTGGCGAACTTGAAAGCGGCGGGCAAGGATGTCCTGCTGCTGAGCGGGGACGCGCCGGGCCCGGTGGAACGATTGGCCTCCCAGCTCGGGATCGAGCGATATCATGCCCACATGAGTCCGCAGCAAAAATTCGACTACGTGCGTGAACTGCAGCGCGAGGGGGCGGTCGTGATGATGGTCGGCGACGGTGTGAACGACGCGCCGGTTCTCGCTGCCGCCGACGTGTCGGTCGCCATGTCGAACGCCACCGAGCTTGCGCAGAGCAGCGCCGATGTGGTGCTCACCTCGCAGCGCCTGGTGGCGCTAAGCCAGGGCGCAGCGCTCGCGCAGCGCACACGGCGAGTGATGCGGCAAAATCTCGGCTGGGCATTCGCCTACAACGCGATTGCCATACCGGCGGCGGCATTCGGCTGGGTAACGCCGTGGCTGGCGGCGCTGGGCATGTCGTTGAGTTCGCTCGTGGTAGTGGCGAACGCGCTACGCCTGCTGCCGCGCCGCCGGCCTTGGTCGGGCTAGCGACATGGATATCCTCTATCTGTTGATTCCCCTGAGCTTGCTGTTAGTAGCGCTCGCTGGGGCCGTGTTCTTTTGGATGGCGGACCATGGGCAGTTCGAGGACTTGGAAGGACCGGCGCACCGGATTCTCATGGACGACGACCGCCCGGGCGCCGAGTAGCAATTCGGTGCGCAGGGCGCACCCTACACGGCACCCCCTCCAAATTCACTCGCGCATAAGGTGCGTCGCACGCACCATCCGACGGTTACTCGACGCAGCTATCCGAGCGGTGCGCCGACCCCGAGCGGCGCTGGCGCGAGAGTCACGATACGAGTGAACAGGGCGCGAAACTCCTGATCGCGCACGACACCGAAGAGCGGATCGCCGTTCTCCCCGAAGGCCTCTGCGATACGCTCCCAGTCTTGTGATGTGAGGCGTTCCTGCGCCAGCGGCATCAGTTCGTCCTCTTCCAATCGCATATGCCGCCAGTGGAACTCGGCGTAGTCCTCCACCGCTTTGGCAAACGCCGGGAATTGCGTCTCGCCGCCGGCCTCGAAGCGCAGCAGATGTTGCTCCAGATCGCGGATGAGTTTGCCGCCTTCGACGTGCTGTTGCTCGACTTCCTCCAACAGCGTACGCGCGCCGTCACAGCGCCGCAGTGCGGCGTAGAGGTATTCGTCTTCCTTGGGATGGTGAAAGCGCTCCGAAAACGAGTCGATGTAGTACACCATCGCGCGCAACACCGCGAAGTCAGGCTTCACCCCGCGATCCCGCGCCGCGTGCACCAGGTACAGCATGCCGTGCAACACCGCCGACAGTGAACGGTGTTCGTCCTTGATGACCCGCAGCGCGCGCTGCATCGCCGACTCGGTGGCCATCGCTCAGATCACCTTCGAATAGCGAATGCGATCGCGATCGCGACGCAGATAGTGATCGAACACCATGCAGATATTGCGAATCAAGAACCGCCCCTTGGGTGTGACTTCGATCCAGTCCTTCGAGAGCTTGAGCAGCCCATCCTGCTCCATGGCGCGCAACTCCTCCAACTCGCGCTCGAAATGACGCGCGAAATCGATCAGATAGACGACCTCTATCGATTCGATCGGCAGCATGAAATGGCACATGAGCGCCTGTATGATGGCGCGGCGCAGACGGTCGTCCCAGCTCAGCTCGATGCCGCGCAGGATAGGCAGCACGCCCTGGTCCAAGCGGTCATAGTACTCGGGCAGGGTACGCACGTTCTGGCTGTAGGTCGGCATCACATGGCTGATGGCGCTCACCCCCATGGCCACCAAGTCACAGTCGGCGTGCGTCGAATAGCCCTGAAAATTGCGCTGCAGCTGACCCAGGCGCTGCGCGATCGACAGCTCGTCTTGCGGCTTGGCAAA
>CAZILI010000011.1:0-22127 GCA_964539965.1 uncultured Burkholderiales bacterium
ATCCCTTAGAGTGCTGCGTCCAGCCGAGCGCGTACAGAATGGTCATCGCCTTGGCCGGCGCCGCCGTGGCCGCGATCATCTCGCAGATCGTCAGAAACGCCTCTTTGGGCGTGCCGCAGATGGTCGAGACCATCTCCGGCGTGTAGCGCGAGAAATGCACCTTCATCAAGTTGAAGACGCAGCGCGGGTCTTGCAAGGTCGGATCGGTCTTGACGAATCCGTCATCGCCCAGCTCATAACCCCAAGTCGACTTGTCGTAACTGCGCTTCTCGGCGTTGTAACCCGAGAACAGCCCGTTCTCGAACTTGAAGTCCGCCTTTACGATGAACGTGGCGTCGGTGTACGACTTCACGTACTCGTGTTGAATCTTGTCGTGAATCAACAAATAGTTGATCACGCCGCCCAAGAAGGCGATGTCGCTGCCCGGGCGCACCGGCGCGTAGAAATCCGCCATCGCCGCCGAACGCGTGAAACGCGGATCGACCACGATCAAGCGCGCTTTGTTGTGCGCCTTCGCTTCGATCACCCACTTGAAGCCGCAAGGATGCGCCTCGGCGGAGTTCCCGCCCATCACCAAGATCAGGTCGGCATTCTTGATGTCGACCCAGTGATTCGTCATCGCGCCTCTGCCGAACGTCGGGGCCAGACTGGCCACCGTCGGTCCGTGTCAGACACGCGCTTGGTTATCGAAGCTGAGTATCCCGAGGCTGCGAACGACCTTGTGAGTGATGTAGCCGCTTTCGTTGGAGGAGGCCGAGGCGGCGAGCACGCCGGTGCTCAGCCAGCGATTCACCGTGACTCCGTCGGCGTTCTTTTCCACGAAATTCGCATCGCGATCTGCCTTCATGAGCTTGGCGATACGCTCGAAGGCGTCGTTCCAGGAAATACGCTGCCATTCCTTGGCGCCGGGCGCGCGGTACTCGGGATGCTTGAGGCGACTCGAGCTGTGCACGAAATCCAACAGAGCCGCTCCCTTCGGGCACAAAGTGCCGCGATTCACCGGATGATCGGGATCGCCTTCGATGTGGATGATCTCGGACTTTGCGTTCTTGGACTTGTCCCCCATGCCGTACATAAGCAAGCCACAACCCACTGAGCAGTACGGACAGGTGTTGCGAGTTTCGGTCGCGCGCGCGAGTTTGAACTCGCGCACTTCGGCCAGCGCTTGCTCGGGTGAGAATCCCAGCATCGCCACGCTGGAACTCGCCATCCCGCCGGCGCAGATCCTGAAAAACTGCCGACGGCTGATCTTCACGTCCATGATTTACCCCTCCTGGCCAGCGAAATCGGATTTCGCTTTGGTAGCAGGGCATTATGCCTCAACTTGGCAGCCAAGGGGAGGCGCCAACCAGCCTCTCAAGAACGATCAAAAGGCGTGGCGACAAGCCACGCCGGGAAGCCGTGCGGATGACAGACGCAAAGGGACGCCGGCCGAGCGCCCGCTCCGCCGGCGCAAGCGTAGGAAACCTAGGCCGCTTTCCTGTCTCCGACTTGAGTGGCGGCTTGCTGATCTGCGAAAATTTCCAGTCGAGCAGGAATTTCACCGACTTGTCTTCGTTCAAGAAGGCGATCGGACCGTAATTCGTGAAGAACAGTTCGGTGTCTTCGATGAAACTTGTGTTCTCGTGATACACGCCAAGCGGCTCGTAACCATAGTCGCCGGCCCTGGCCGTGCCCATGCGATAGTCCATCACACCCTTGAACATTTAATACTCCCCGGCCCCGTAGTGCAGATGCGGCGGGAAGCTCGAGCCCTTGGCGCAACGGAAAAGCACCGTCCAGCTGCCGGACTCCGGGCTGGTGCGCAGTATCTTGTACTCGATCCCGGGTGAAAACTCGATCCATTTCATTTCGCTGGTGCGCAACTTCACCTCGTCATTAAGCTTGGCGCTCACAGATCGCTCGCGCGCACGGCGTCTCGGTCCGACAGCTACACCGCATTTTCGAGGCGAGCGACACGACCATCGAACGCTGGATTTGGAATCAGCGTCTGGCTCGCTGCCGTCACGCTCTGTTGCGGGCGTCGAAAGTGCCGGTATCGCAGATCGCCTTCGAGTGGGGCTTCAGCGACGCGGCGCATTTCAGCCGCGCCTTTCGCGACCGCTACGGCCTGTCCCCGCGCGAGGTGCACCACCAGGCGAGGACTGGTTCAGAGGTTCCCTAGCAGTTGGCGAAACGGCTATGGCGTAGAATTCGGTATGGCTTCGAGCGCTCTGAACCTCGAATCCACATAAAGATTGCTTTGCAACCCAGCTACTGACGAGCCGTTTCTAGAAGATGTCTGCCGTACCTTCCGCCCTACCGAACAGCCATGCGGTGCTCGACACCCTTGGACGGCCGATTCGCGATTTGCGCATTTCGGTCACCGACCGCTGCAATTTCCGCTGCGTCTACTGCATGCCGAAAGAGGTGTTCGGCAAGGACTATCAGTTCCTCGAGCACGCGGAGCTGCTGAGGTTCGAAGAGATCGAGCGCGTGGCGCGAACGTTCACCGCGCTTGGCGTCAAGAAGATTCGTTTGACCGGCGGCGAACCGCTGATTCGCCGCAACCTGGAAAAGCTGATCGAGTTGCTCGCGCGGATACCCGATCTGGATCTGACGTTGACGACCAATGGATCGCTGCTCGCGCGCAAGGCGGGCGCGCTCAAGCAGGCCGGCCTCAAGCGCGTCACCGTGAGCCTCGACTCGCTCGACGACAACGTGTTCAAGGCGATGAACGACGTCGACTTTCCGGTCCGTCGCGTGCTCGAAGGCATCGAAGCGGCGGCGGCGGCAGGGCTTGCTCCCGTCAAGATCAACATGGTGGTGAAGCGCGGCACCAACGACGCCGACATCGTCGGCATGGCGCGTTTCTTCAAAGGCAGCGGCCACGTCCTGCGCTTCATCGAGTACATGGACGTGGGCCACAGCAACGGCTGGAAAATGGACGAGGTCGTGCCCTCGCGCGAGATCGTGCGGCGCATCGACGCCGAACTGCCGCTGGAGCCGATCGACCCGAACTACGCGGGCGAGGTGGCCGAACGCTGGCGCTACAAGGACGGCGGCGGCGAGATCGGCGTGATCAGCTCGGTGACCCAAGCGTTTTGCCGCGACTGCAATCGACTGCGCCTGTCGACCGACGGCAAGCTGTACACCTGTTTGTTCGCAACCCAGGGCCACAACATCAAGTCGCTGTTGCGCGGTGGCGCCGACGACGCGCAGCTGAGTCAATTCATCCGCAACATCTGGCGCGGGCGCGCCGACCGCTACTCCGAGATTCGCACCGCGGCGACCGTGAAGCTCCACAAGGTGGAGATGTCGTACATCGGCGGCTAGCGGAGCCTCGCAACTGCCCATGAGCGCAGCCTCGTCGGCCAAAGCACAGCACGCTCGCGGCGCCTGCCTATGCGGCAAGGTGCAGTTCGAGATCGACTTCCCGACTCTTTGGTGCGGACACTGCCACTGCACGCTGTGCCGACGCGCGCACGGCGCCGCGTTCGTGACCTGGGTGGGAGTCAGCAAGGCGGGATTCCGTTTTGTCGACGGCGCGCAGCAGGTTCGTCGGTACGCTTCCTCGCGCGGCGCCGTCCGCAGTTTTTGCGCCGACTGCGGCACCACCTTCATGTTCGAATCCACGCGTTGGCCCGATGAGGTGCATCTCACACTCGCCAACTTCACCACGCCCATCGATCGCCCACCCGAAGCGCACTTTCATCGCAAGCATATCGTCGATTGGGCCTACCAGCCGCCGCTCAAGCAAGCGCAGTGACCGATACGCGCTTGAGCGGCGTCGTGCTTGCCGGTGGCCGAGGCAGCCGCATGGGCGGCGCGGACAAAGGCTTGCTCACCTTTCGCGGCAAACCCATGGTAGCGCACGTGATTGAGCGCTTCGCGCCGCAGGTCGACGAGCTTCTGATCAGCGCCAATCGCGACATCGAGAGCTACCGAGCGTTCGGCTACCGCGTGATCAGCGACCAGTTGGCGGACTACCCCGGCCCTTTGGCGGGGCTGGAGCGCGCGCTCGCGCTAGCGCGCCATCCGCTGGTCGCGAGCGTGCCTTGCGATACGCCGTTCTTGCCGCTCGACTTGGTGGCCCGGCTCATGCGCGCGCTGCAGGAGCAAAACGCGCAAGTCGCGGTCGCCACGACGAGCCGGCGCACACAGCCGGTTTTCTGCCTCGCGCGACGCGAGATGCATGAACACCTGCGCCGATTCCTCGAGCAGGGCGGGCGCAAAATGGACCTTTGGTACGCTGCGCTGCAGGTCGTGCAAGTCGCTTTCGAGGACGCGGACGCCTTTCACAACATCAACACCATCGAAGAACTGCGCTCGGCTGAGGCGGCGAGCGACGCGGAGTAGAATTTCCGTCGTTCCCACATGCCCGCCCACTCGTACGCCGGAGATTCGCGCCGATGAATGAAATGACCAAGCCACGCACCCTGACCGAGGCCAGCTGCGCCGACGACTACGATCCCAACTCGATGCCGGTAGACAAGGCGCGAGCGCTGATCCGCGAATTCCTGACGCCGATCACCGGCACCTTGCGCCTGCCGATTCGTAGCGCGCTCGGGCATGTGCTGGCCGAAGACATCATCTCGCCGGTAGACGTGCCGGCGCATCGCAACTCGGCTATGGACGGCTGGGCCATGCGCTTTGCCGACTTGGCGGGCGAAGGCGAATCGACCCTGACCGAGGTCGGCACGAGCTTCGCGGGCAAGGCGTTCGGCAAGCCGGTCGGGGCAGGCGAGTGTGTGCGCATCATGACCGGCGGTGTCGTACCACAAGGCGCCGACACGGTGGTCATGCAAGAGCGCTGTCGCGCGACTGGAACGTCCATCACGATCGCACCGGGGCAACGGCAGGGCCAGAACGTGCGCTTGGCCGGTGAGGATCTCAAGCGCGGCGGGGTGGCGCTGGCGAAGGGCCGCACGATGTTGCCCGCCGACTTGGGATTGATCGCCTCGCTCGGCATCGCGGAGCTGAGCGTGGTCCGCCGCTTGCGGGTCGCGTTCTTTTCTACCGGCGACGAGCTCGTCTCGATCGGCCAGCCGCTCGGCGAGGCACAAATCTACGACAGCAATCGTTACACCATCTACGGCATGCTCACGCGCTTGGGCTGCGAGACGCTCGACTTGGGTGTGGTGCGCGACGATCCTGCAGCCCTGGAGCGTGCCTTCAGCGAAGCGGCGGCTGTCGCCGACGTGATCGTCACCAGCGGCGGCGTGTCGGTGGGCGACGCCGACTTCGTGAAACAAATGCTGAATCAACTCGGCGAAGTACTGTTCTGGAAGATCGCAATGAAGCCGGGGCGTCCCCTCGCCTACGGCAAGATCGGCGGCGCGCATTTCTTCGGCCTGCCCGGCAATCCGGTGGCGGTGATGGTGACGTTCTATCAGTTCGTGCGCGAAGCACTCCTCACCTTGATGGGGCGCAATGACAGCGAGGCGATGCCGACCTTCAAAGCCGTTTGCACGACGGCGCTCAAGAAAGCGCCCGGGCGCACCGAGTTTCAGCGCGGCATGTTGTCACGTGCGGCGGGCGGCGAGTGGACCGTGCGCGCCACCGGTGATCAGGGCTCGGGCATTCTCAAGTCCATGAGCGAGGCGAATTGCTTTATCATCCTGCCGCAAGCCCAGGGTAACGTGGAGGCTGGCGCGACCGTCGAAGTGCAGCCGCTCGGCGGTTTGGTGTGACGCGGCCGAGACGTCTAGATTCTCGTAACCTATTGTTTGTGAATGGATAATCCTATGCGCCTCGCGTTGTTCACGATGCTGGTCGGCCTCTTCCTGGGCGCATGCAGCCTGTTTCACTCGGCTTCCGGCGGGGCGAGCGCCGAAGCGAAAATCACGCCCCTCGGCGGCTCGCAAATCGCCGGCTCGGTGACCTTCACGCAAAAGAAAGATCGGGTGCAGGTTCATGCTACACTCACCGGGCTCACTGGCGTTCACGGGTTTCACATACACGAAAAAGGCGACTGCAGCGCCCCTGACGGCGCGAGCGCCGGGCCCCATTTCAACCCAGGCAAGGCGGAGCACGGTGGACGTTCCGGTGCACCGCGGCATGGGGGCGACTTGGGCAACCTAGAGTCGCAAAGCGGGAATGTGGACGTGAAATTCGAGGTAGAAGGCCTAACCGTCGGCACCGGTGCACCTGACGATATCGCCAATCGGGCGGTGATCGTGCATGCGGGTCCCGACGACCTTAAGTCGCAACCGGCCGGTAACTCAGGCAAGCGCGTCGGTTGCGGTGTGATCGCGCTGAAGTAAGCACCGTCTTCTTTGCTGTAGCCATGTTCGGATACCCGGCTGCATAAGCTGGGTATCCTCCTTTCTTCCCCGGTGATCGCCTGGCTACGCGGCAACCAATCTTTCCCGCCGGTCGAGGCCGCGCTGCGCGAGCCCAACGGCTTACTCGCCGCCGGCGGCGACCTGTCGAGCGCTCGCCTGCTCGATGCCTACTCGCACGGCGTGTTTCCCTGGTACAGCGAGGGTCAGCCGATTCTGTGGTGGAGTCCCGATCCGCGCATGGTGCTGTTCCCGGCTGAATTCAAGCTCTCGCGCTCGCTGCGCAAAGTTGCGCGCAAGGGTGTATTCGAAGTCCGTGCCGACACCGCGTTTCGCGCGGTGATCAGCGCCTGCGCGGCGGCCGAGCGTCCCGGCCAGGACGGCACATGGATCACGCGCGACATGATCGACGCGTATTGCGAATTGCACCGCCTGGGCTATGCGCACTCGGTGGAGAGCTGGCGCGAGGGCGAGCTCGTCGGTGGGCTGTACGGCGTTGCGCTCGGGCGGGTTTTCTTCGGTGAATCCATGTTCGCCGGCGCCGCCGACGCCTCCAAAGTGGCGTTCGCGTGGCTCGCGCGGCAGCTCGAGCGCTGGGCGTTCGGCCTCATCGATTGCCAACAAAAGACCGCGCATTTGGCGCGCTTCGGCGCGCGCGAAATTCCCCGGCGCGAGTTCACCGCGTTGATTTCGGACTTGATAAACTATCCGCACCATATGGGGCCGTGGGAGCTTGATCATGACTTTCATGAATGACCTGCCGGCGACCAAGTTGCAGTTCTATGCAACCGCGCCCTACCCGTGCAGCTATCTGCCGGGCAAGCTGGCTCGCTCGCAGGTCGCAACGCCGAGCTACCTGATAGACGGCCGCGCCTACAGCCAACTGGTGTGGCTCGGCTTCCGCCGCTCCGGCGCATTTACTTATCGGCCCTATTGCGATCACTGCCGCGCCTGCGTACCGGTGCGCGTGCTCACGCACGCGTTCAGCCCGACGCGTTCGCAGCGGCGCGCCTGCAAGCGTCACGCGGAGTTGCGCGCCAACGTGTTGGCGCTCAAGTTCGATCCGGAGCACTACGCGCTGTATCGCCGCTATCAAGCCTCGCGCCACGCGCAAGGCGGCATGGACCAAGACAGCCGCGAGCAGTACAGCCACTTTCTCTTGCAGAGCAACGTCACCACCCACTTAGTCGAGTTTCGTGAAGGCGATCGGCTGCGCATGGTGAGCATCGTCGACGAGCTGGAGGACGGCTTGTCGTCGGTGTACACCTTCTTCGATCCGGATCCGCCGCAGTCGAGCTTCGGCACGTACAACGTGCTGTGGCAAATCGAGCAATGCCCGCGCAGGCAGTTGCCGCATCTGTACCGGGCTACTGGATACGCGACAGCCGCAAGATGACCTACAAGGCAAACTTCCGTCCGCTGGAAGGCTTTCAGAGCGGCCGCTGGCGGCGCCTGGAAGACTAGTCCCCATATGTACCGTATGGTGTATCCAGCTGCAGCCCGCGTGGGGCTTGCGTTTCATACGTATACTCCCAAAGGAGTAGCGCTACGCTGAGCACGGCCGCGCTGTATCGCCCGCTCGCCCGGGCGCTGTTCAGGCTCGATCCCGAGACCGCGCACGACCTCACCTTGGCCGCTTTGGACCGCCTGGCGCGAGTCGGCTTGCCGCCGCGCGCGCGCGCCAGCGGCCCCGATGAAGCGGTCAAAGTCATGGGGCTCACGTTCCCCAACCGCGTGGGGCTCGCCGCAGGGCTGGACAAGAACGGCGCGCACTTGGACGCGCTAGCGCGCTGGGGTTTCGGATTCCTCGAAATCGGCACGGTCACGCCGCGCCCGCAGCCCGGCAATCCCAAGCCGCGGCTCTTCCGCCTTGAAGAAGCGCAAGCGATCATCAACCGCATGGGGTTCAACAATGAGGGCGTGGAGGCTCTCGTCGCGAACGTCGAACGCAGCGGTTATCGCGGCGTGCTGGGAGTGAACATCGGCAAGAACTTCGACACGCCGATCGATCGCGCCGCCGAAGACTACGTGCTCGCGCTGCGGCAGGTGTACGCTTGCGCGAGCTACGTGACGATCAATATCTCCTCACCCAACACCAAGAACCTGCGCGACCTGCAGCAAGGCGACGAGTTGGCGGCACTCCTGGGCGCCGTGCGCCGCGAGCGCGCGATTCTGCAGACCATGCATCGAAAGCATGTTCCGCTGGTGGTGAAGATCGCGCCGGATCTTTCCACCGCGCAACTCGAGGCGATCGCGCAGGTGTTGCTCGAGCAAGACATCGACGGCGTGATCGCCACTAACACGACCCTCGCGCGCGAGGGCGTAGCCGGCATGCGCCACGCGCAAGAGGCGGGGGGACTGAGCGGAGCGCCGCTGCGCCAGCGCGCCACAGAAGTGGTGCGCGAACTCGCGCGCAGGCTCGCCGGTCGCATCCCCATCATCGCCGTGGGCGGCATCGCCTCGGCGGCCGATGCGCTGGACAAGCTGCGCGCCGGCGCGCAGTTAGTCCAGCTGTATACCGGGCTCGTGTATCGCGGGCCGGCATTGGTGCAAGAAATTCGCAACGCGCTGCGCGATCTCGGCACAGGGCTCGCCGCAGTCGATATGGAAACGGAGCGAGTATGTTGATCGGCGTTCCTAAGGAGATCAAAGACCACGAATACCGCGTCGGCATGACGCCGGCGGGCGCAGCGACTTTGACTGCCGCCGGACACCAGGTGCGCGTGGAAACGCGCGCCGGGGAGCGCGTCGGCTTCAGCGACCAAACCTACGCTCGAGCAGGCGCGCGTGTGGTGGCCTCTGCGCAAGAAGTCTACGCCGCCGACATGATCGTCAAGGTGAAAGAAATCCAACCCAGCGAGTGGGGTTGGCTTCGTCAGGGCCAGATACTGTTCTGCTATTTGCATCTCGCGCCCGATCCTCAGCTCACCGATCAGTTGCTACAGCGCGGGGTCAGCGGTGTGGCCTATGAAACCGTAACCGACAAGGCGGGCCGGCTGCCGTTGCTGGCGCCCATGTCGGAGATCGCCGGGCGGCTTTCTATTCAAGTCGGCGCGTGGGCGCTGCAGATGGCAAACGGCGGCAACGGCACCTTGCTGGCCGGGGTGCCGGGTGTAGCGCCCGGCAAAGTGTTGATTCTGGGTGGCGGCTCGGTCGGTTCGAATGCGGCGCGCATGGCGGTCGGCCTGGGCGCGGATGTCACCATACTGGACCTCAGCCATGACCGGCTGCGCTATCTGGACGAGCTGTTCGGCGGGCGGCTGAAGGTGGTCTACTCCACCGCGCACACCATCGCGAACTTGGTGCCGGAAGCCGACCTCATGGTCGGTGCCGTGCTCATCCCGGGCAAGCTCGCGCCCAAGCTCATCACGCGCGAAATGCTGCGCCAAGCCAAGCGCGGCTCGGTGCTGGTGGACGTCGGCATCGACCAGGGCGGCTGCGCCGAGACTTCGCGTCCGACCAGTCACTCGCATCCCCTGTATGTCGAAGAAGGCGTGGTGCACTACTGCGTGCCCAACATGCCGGGCGCGGTCGCGCGCACCGCCACCTTGGCGTTGACCGAAGTGACCTTGCCGTACGCCCTTGCACTCGCAAACTTGGGCCTCGCGGGAGCGATGGCTGCCGACCCGGGCCTGCAACCGGGGCTGCAAATCCACGCCGGTCACCTCACCCATCCGTTGCTCGCGCAAGACCTGCAACGCCCGTATACGCCGATCGAGCAAGCCCTACGGCAATAGGCGAAAACAGCGCGTGTGCGTGCAGCTCGGTCGCGCGGACACGATGATATAATCGCCACAAAACGAGAGTGCCCGCGCTTTGGAGAAATATCTGCTGTTAGCGGTCGGCGCCGCGCTGGTCAATAACGTCGTCCTGATCAAAGTTCTGGGCCTGTGCCCGGTGTTCGGTCTGTCGCGCAAGTTCGAGACCGCGCTCAGCCTAGGCTTGATGACGGCGTTTACCTTGAGCGTGGTCACCGGCGCTAGCTACTTGATGAACGAGTACGTGCTGGTGCCGCTCGAGCTCGAGTACCTACGCACACTCGTGTTCATGCTCATGATCATCGGCTGCGCCGGCTTCGCCGACTGGCGCATACGCAAAACCTTTCCCCTGCTGCACCAGACCTTAGGCATCTACGTGCCGTTGAGCGTGGTCAATTGTGCCGCGCTCGGTGTGCCGTTTCTGAATCTGCAAGAAAAGCACAAATTCCTCGAGTCCGTGTTCTACGGACTCGGCGCGGCGATCGGCTTCACGATCGTGCTGATGATGTTCTCCTCGTTGCGCGAGCGACTGGAAGGGGCGAACGTGCCACGGGCGTTTCGCGGCTCGGCCATCGCCATGATCACCGCCGGTCTGCTTAGCCTCGGCTTCATGGGCTTCTACGGACTGGTCAAGTAGACTGCCGCCATGCCTTGGGTCGTGCTCGCGATCGCTGCCGCCGCACTCGGCCTTGCCTGGATGGTATTGCGTTTGGCGCGCAGCGCCCCGCTCGGCCGAGAAAGCTTGGCGCACCGCATCGATGCGCTGCTGCCGCAAACCCAGTGCGGCCGCTGCGGTTATGCCGGCTGCCGGCCGTATGCGGAGGCGATCGCGCACGGCACGGCCGATATCAACCGTTGCGCGCCGGGCGGCGAGGCAGGCATCGTCAAACTTGCCACACTGTTGCAGCGTGCCGTAAGACCCATTGATCCGGATTGCGGGCCGATCGCACCGAAGCGTGTCGCTTTGATCGACGAAAGTGCATGCATAGGCTGTACACTCTGCATCCAGGCATGTCCAGTCGATGCGATCGTGGGCGCCGCAAAGCAAATGCACACCGTGATCGCGCGCTGGTGCACCGGCTGTGAGCTGTGCCTGCCGCCTTGTCCGGTCGATTGCATCGCCCTGATCGAGCCGGGCCACAGGGCGCAAGCACCTATAACAAGCGTTGTTCGGGAGGAACGCAAAGCAGCATGATGCGGTCATTGTTTCGTTTCCATGGCGGCGTGCATCCGCCGCAGTCCAAGACCGAAGCCTCCTCGCGTCCGATCGCCATCGCCCCGATCGTGCCGAAGCTGGTCGTATCTCTGCGCCAGCATGCGGGCGAAGCGGCGCGACCGATCGTGCGCGTCGGCGATCGGGTGCTCAAGGGTCAGATGATCGGCGCGGCACAGGGAGAAGTGTCGGCCACGATCCACGCACCGACCTCGGGCATCGTACGCGCTATCGATCTGCAGCCGGTGCCGCACCGCACCTTGACGCCGGATCTGTGCATCACCATCGAGACCGACGGCGCCGACGCGGCGGTGGAGTTCGCGCCGCTCGACTATCGCCGCAGCGATCCGGCGCTACTGCGCCAACGCCTGCTCGACTCCGGTGTGGTCGGCATGGGCGGCGCGGTGTACCCGAGCCACATCAAAGCGGTCGACCATGGCAAGGCCATTCCGACCTTGGTCATCAACGCCGCCGAGTGCGAGCCCTTCATCACCTGTGACGACCTGCTCATGCGCGAGCGCGCCGGCGAGGTGATGCAGGGCATCGAGATCCTGCGCCACATGCTCGATGCGCGCGAGGTGCTGATCGGCATCGAAGACAACAAGCCGCAAGCCATCGCCGCCATGCGCGCGGCGGCGAGCGGCGCCGCCACGATGGCGGTCACTGCGGTGCCGACCCTGTACCCGGTCGGCGGAGCCAAACAACTCATTCGCGTGCTGACCGGCATCGAGATCCCAGCCGACCGGCATGCGCTCGATTTCGGTGTGCAATGCTTCAATCTCGGCACCGCCTACGCCGTGTACCGCGCGATCGCCCTGGGCGAGCCGGTGATCTCGCGCATCGTCACGGTCGCCGGTCACGTCGCGCAGCCGCAAAACTACGAAGTGCGCCTGGGCACGCCCATGGCGGCGCTGTTCGCGCTGGCGAAGGAAAAACCAGGCGGCGCCGGCTACATCATGGGCGGGCCGCTGATGGGGCTCAAGCTGCCGAGCAAGGAATTGCCGGTGGTCAAGGCGACCAATTGCATACTGCGCGCGCCGCCCGAGTTGTCGCATGTGCGCTATCGCGAGATGCCCTGTATACGCTGCGGGCAATGCGCGCTCGCCTGTCCGATGGAACTGCAACCGCACGAGTTGTACTGGTTCGCCAAGTCCGACGACCTGGACAAAGCGCAGCAGTACGCCCTGCTAGACTGCATCGAATGCGGCGCCTGCAGCTATGCCTGCCCCAGCCATATTCCGCTGGTCACCTACTACCGCGCCGCCAAGGGCGCGCTGCGCGAGCAAGCACAAAGCGCAAGCGAGGCACAAGCGGCGCGCGAGCGCTACCAGCAGCGTCAAGCGCGCCTGGCGCAGGGCACCGGCGAAGAGCCCGCCAACGACGACTCGGCCGAGGGCGCAGCCGCACAACGTAAGCGCGCGGCGGTGCAGGCCGCCGTCGCCAGCGCGCGTGCTCGGCACGGCACCTCCGGCGATCGGTAGTGCAAGCCTTCCTCGCCTCCACGTTGCTGGTTGCCGTCGCTGAGATCGGCGACAAGACTCAGCTCTTGTCGTTCTTTTTGGCGACGCAGTTTCCGAACGCCGCGCTGGCCATCGTCGCCGGTATCACGGCGGCCACGCTCGCCAATCACGCCCTAGCAGCTGCCTTCGGCGCGGCGGCCGCTTCCATACTGCCGGCGAGCATGCTGCGCTGGCTATTGGCGCTAAGCTTCTTCGCCTTCGCGCTGTGGGCGTTGTTTCCGGATCGATTGGAAGCGCCGGGCGCGCAGCGCTTCGGTCCGTTTCTCACCACTCTCGTGCTGTTCTTCGGCGCCGAGATGGGCGACAAGACACAACTGGCGACCGTCGCCTTGGCCGCGCAATTCGATTCGCTCGCCATCGTGGTGCTTGCGACCACTTTGGGCATGCTGCTCGCCAACATACCGGCCGTGCTGATCGGCGAGCGCCTGACACGCGTCCTGCCTTTGTCGTGGCTGCGCCGCGCCGCCAGCGCCTCGTTTGCGGCCTTTGGTATCGCGGTGCTCCTGGTCAAGTAGTTCCCAACCATGCCTTCGACATTCATCACCACCCGTTCCACCGTGACTCGGGTGATGTTCAAAGTTTTGCTCGCGCTGGTGCCGGCGCTCATCGCCTACGTGTACTACTACGGGCCGATCATTTTCGTCGACCTGGCGCTCGCCACCGCCACGGCGCTCGCGACCGAGGCGATCGTGCTCAAGCTGCGCGGCGTGCCGGCATGGCCGTTCTTGAGCGACTTGAGCGCGGTGGTGACCGCTTGGCTGCTCGCTATGTCCATGCCGCCGATGTCGCCGTGGTGGCTCACCGTGGGCGCCAACGCCTTCGCCATCGTGGTGGTGAAACAGTTATACGGCGGCCTGGGCAGCAATCCGTTCAATCCGGCCATGGCGGGCTACGCCGCGGCGCTGGTGGCTTTTCCGCTGCACATGAGCCACTGGTCGCCGCCGCAACTGTTGTCGGCGACGCGCAACGACTTTCGCACGCAGCTCGATTACATTTTTCGCGAGTTTGTCGACAAGCGCTTTTTGATCGACGCCGAAACCATGGCGACCCCGCTGGATACCGTGAAGACGGCGGTGGGCATGAAGCAGACGCTCGCCGATATCAGCTATATGCCTATCTTCGGCCACGTGTCGGGCACCGCGACCGAGGTGATCGCGCTGGGCTACTTGATCGGCGGACTGTACATGCTGCAGCAGCGCATCATCACTTGGCACATGCCCGCAGCGTTCTTGGCCGCGATTGCCGCGCTCGCCGGTGCCTTGCATCTGGGCGCGCCGGCGAAATTCGCCGGCCCGCTATTTCACCTGTTCGGCGGCGCGAGCATGCTGGGGGCGTTCTTTATCGTCACCGACCCGGTGTCGGGCGCAACGACCCCGAGGGGCAAACTCATTTTCGCTGCCGGCGCCGGCGCGCTGACCTACGTCATTCGCGTGTTCGGCGGCTACCCCGATGGTGTAGCATTTGCCGTGCTGGTGATGAATGCCTGCGCGCCTTTGATCGATGCGCACACGCAGCCGCGGGTGTTCGGGCGCAAGACAAACGCCGATCCACCGCGCGGCTAGCGATACTCTATGGAGTACATAAGAGAATAGCTAGTCCACACAAGCTTCGCAGATAGATACTCCCCTAAGTAAAGCCTGAGCGTACAACATGGCAATCAAACCGGACTCCTCCGCTTTGCGCAGCGGCATCGCAGTCGCCGCGATCGCAGCGCTCGGCACCGCCGCGCTCGCACTCACCAACAACGTAACACGCGAAGTAATCGTCAAGCGTGAAGACGAAGAGAAGATGGTGATCGTGAATCAGCTGCTACCGCAGCAAACCTACGACAACCGCTTGTTGCGCGACACGATCAAGATCGCCGAAAACGAGGTGCTCGGCACACGCGAGACAACCGTCGCGTACCGCGCCCGCCTCAAAGGCACGCCGAGCGCGGCGCTGTTCGAAGCCATCGCCCCAAACGGCTACGGCGGCAGAATACGCTTCATGATCGCGGTCAAGGCGGACGGCGAGATCTCCGGCGTGCGCGTGCTCAATCACAACGAGACGCCGGGCTGGGGAGACTACATCGAAATCAGCAAAGGCAAGTGGATCAAGAATTTCGACGGCAAGTCTTTGACGGACTCGTCCGATCAGGAATGGCAAGTGCGCAAGGACGGCGGTCGATTCGACTATGTAACCCGGGCGACGGTTTCGGCGCGCGCGATGGTCGGCGGCGTACATAGCGCGCTCAAGTACTACGCCGCGCACAAGAACGAACTGTTCGGCAACGAAGGCATGGTGGAATGAGCGCCACGACCAGCGCCGCGCTGTGGCGCGACAACCCGGGCCTGATTCAGTTGCTCGGCCTGTGTCCGCTGTTGGCGGTCACGCACACCCTAGTGGGCGGAGCCGCGCTCGGCGCGGTCACACTGCTGATTCTGACCGCCTCCGGCTTCTTGGTCGCCCTGTTGCGCAAGCTCATCGCGCACGACCTGCGCATCTTGGTGTTCGTGCTCATCATCACGGTGCTGGTGACCTTGGCGCAGCTCGCGCTCAATGCCTACGTCTATCCCCTCTACGTCCTGCTCGGCGTATACGTCCCGCTGATCGCGACCAACTGCCTGATACTCGAGCGGGCGGAGAACTTCGCCTACCGGCAAACCCCCTCACGCGCGGCGCTCGACGGATTTGCGCGCGGCGTGGGCCTGCTGCTGGTGCTGTTGGCTTTGGGGGCGCTGCGCGAGATATTCGGCAAAGGCACGCTGTTGGCGGATCTCGACAAATTGTTCGGCCCAGCGGCGAAAGACTGGCTGATTCACGTAATGCCGCGCTGGTACCACTTCTTGCTGATCTCGCTGCCGCCCGGGGCGTTCATCGCGCTGGGCTTGCTCATTGCGCTCAAGAATCGCATCACCGGCGTGCCGGCGCGCGCCCCCGGCTCGGTAGTGGAAGCCGTGCGTGAATCCCGCCAAGCGGCGTGAGATCTACAGCCGCCTTCGCGCGGCCAATCCGCAGCCGCGCTCGGAGCTTGACCATCGCACGCCGTTCGAGTTGCTGGTCGCGGTAGTGCTCTCGGCGCAAGCGACCGACAAGAGCGTGAACCTCGCCACGCGGGCGCTGTTCCAGCGTGCCAACACCCCGCAAGCGCTCGCCGAGCTAGGCGAAGCGGGGCTCACGCCGTACATCAAGTCGATTGGCTTGTACCGCTCGAAAGCCAAGCATTTGATCGACACCAGCGCGCGCCTGCTGCGCGATCACGGCGGGGAGGTGCCGCGCGAACGCGCCGCACTCGAGCGCCTGCCCGGGGTCGGGCGCAAGACCGCTAACGTGATCCTCAACGTCGCGTTCGGTGAACCGACCATCGCCGTCGACACGCACATCTTTCGGGTCGCCAACCGCACCGGGCTGGCGCCGGGCAAGGATCCGTCGGAAGTCGAGCAAAAGCTCGTCAAGTTCACGCCCGACGAGTTCAAGCACGACGCCCACCATTGGTTGATCTTGCACGGGCGCTATGTGTGCACGGCGCGCAGGCCGGCGTGCGAGAACTGCTTGATTCGCGATCTGTGCGAATTTCGCGCGAAGAGCTAGGCGGGCCGGTGCCGCGTGCGGGACAACTGGGCTAAGATTCGACCACACGCGCCATGTTCAGCCCCACGCGCGACCAAGCGCGCAAGGTTTTCTTCCAGGTATGGGCGAAGTACCGCGCCCAGAGGCCGCTGGCCGGCGTCGAAACCTTGGTGGCGCAGGCGATCGCACTGCATCCCGAATATCAGCCCATGCTCGAGCAGCCCGAGCGATATTTGGAACGGGACTATTTGCCGGAATACGGTGACACCAATCCGTTCTTGCACTTGAGTATGCACGTGGCGCTCGCCGAGCAGCTGTCGATCGACCAGCCCTTCGGCATCCGTGCGCAATTCCAACGCCTCCTCGCCAAGCTCGGCGAGGAGCACGCCGCCGTCCACGTCATGATGGATTGCCTAGCCGAAACGATCTGGCAAGCGCAGCGAAGCGGCGCCACGCCGGACGCCGCCGCCTACTTGGATTGCTTGCAGAGAAAGTGAGGGTCGGCGGCGGTCAGTGGGCACAGCACCCACTGAGCAAGTGCCGCCGCCGCATCCGACCCTAGTCGACCTTCAGTACTTAACGAACAGACCCTTTTGTTGCGCGTACCATGCCGAGACGTTCTCGATATCCTTCTCAGACAGGGCCGCGACCATACCGGCCATGATGGGGTTATTGCGCTTGCCGGCCTTGTACTTATGCAAGGACGCGGCCAGGTAGTCCGCCGGTTGCCCGGCGATCTTGGGGAATTGATCCGACGCGCTGTTGCCGTCTACGCCGTGACAGGCGACGCACACCTCTTCCGCCTTCTTCTTGCCCGCCTGCGCGTCAGCGGCCATTGCCTGGCTCGCGGTGACGCCGAACGCGAGCAACCCCGCCCATGTAACCATCCTATGCGTGAGTTTCATCGCTGCTCGCTCCTTATTTCGCCTGGCCATAATAGGCAGCCAAATCGGCCATGTCTTGGTCGCTCAGGGTCGCGGCGATCGCTTGCATGGTCGGATGCTTGCGGTCGCCCGTCTTGTATCCCTTGAGCGCGGCGACGATGTAGGCCGGATGCTGTCCGCCAAGCTTGGGCACGCTATACACCTCGGGATAGGCGGTGCGCCAACCCGGTATGCCGTGACAGCCGGTGCAGCTGTGGTTTTTCTTGTGCCCGGCGACGGCGTCGCCCTGCTGCGCGGCCGCCGTGACTGAACCGAACACGACGACCAGCGCGGCTCCCCATCTCAGAAGCCGGCCCGCGTTACAAGATGTGATGAATTTCACAGTCGATTCTCTCCCCGCGTATTCGTGATATTTGCAGCCGCAAAACCGGCGCGATTATAGCATGCTTAACGCACGCGCCAATCGGGTTGCACTAGCGCTCGGCCATCCGCCGCGCGATGAGGCGCAGCTTGAGATCGACGTTGCGGCGGCTCTCGATCTCGTTGGCCAGCCACTCGGCCAGCAAGCGCGGGCGCTGGACCCAATTGCCCTGCGCATAGTCCACGCCCAAATCCACCAGTTTTCGCATGATGGCGTCGTCTTCCACGAATTCCGCGGTGGTGCTGAGGCCCATGGCGTGGCCGATGTTGTTGATCGACTCGACCATCGCGTGATCGATGCGGTTGACCGCCATGCCGCGCACGAACGCGCCGTCGATCTTGATGCCGTCTACCGGCAAGTGCTTGAGATAGTTGAAAGACGACAGCCCGGCGCCGAAATCGTCCAGCACGAAGCGGCAACCCCGGCGCTTGAAATGGGTCATGAGCTTGCCGGCGTGCTCCAGATTGCTGATCGCGGCGGTCTCGGTCACCTCGAAGCAGACGCTGCGCGGCGCGATATCGAGTTCGCTCAATTGCTCTTCCAAGAACACCGAGAATTGCTCGTCGCACAGCGAGGCGCCCGACAAGTTGATCGAAAACATGGTCTCGGCGCCCGCGCCTTGGCGATTGTCGCGCACCTTGCGCAACGTCATCAGACTTTGGCGTATGACCCAGCGATCGATCGCCTGCATCTGATTGGAGCGCTCTGCAGAAGGAATGAAAGCCATCGGCTGGATCAACTCACCGTCTTCGCCGCGCATGCGCAGCAGGATTTCGTGTAAGTACGGCTCCCCTTCCTTGGCGCCGTGCAAGGGTAGGATCGACTGGCAATACAGCAAGAAGCGGTCTTCCTGGAATGCATGCGTGATGCGCGTTATCCACTCCATGGTGCCGACGCGGGCCAAGCGCGCCTTGTCGTCCTCGTTGAATACGTAGATGCGATTGCGGCCGAGATCTTTCGCCGTGTAGCACGCCGAGTCGGCCTGGCTCAGAAGGATGGCGCTGGTCTCGCTCGCTTGCGTGATCATGACGATGCCGATGGAAGCGCCGATCGCGAAGACTTTCTCTTCCCACGCGAAGCGAAAGTTCTGCACCGCCTGGCGCAGTTCCTGGGCGACTTCCACCGCGTCGTCGAGGTGGCAGTTCTCCAACAGCACGGTGAACTCGTCGCCGCCGATGCGCGCCAAGGTGTCGCGCTCGCGAATCTTCTGCCGCAACTGATGGGCGATCTGGCGCAGCAACTCGTCGCCCGCGTTGTGACCGCAGGTGTCGTTGACGATCTTGAACTGATCCAAATCGAGAAAGAACAGCGCGTGCACATTGCCGTGCTGGCGCGCGGCCTGAAGGGCGCGCTCCAGCCGCGTCTCGAACTCGCGCCGATTGATGAGACCGGTCAGCACGTCGTGCGAAGCCTGGTAGGACAGCTGCTCGGTGGCGCTGCGGATGCGCTCTTGCAGGTTGTCCTGCGCCGCCTTGAGCGATCCGGTCATGGCGTTGATGCCGCGCGCCAGCACGCTCAGCTCACCGCCCCCCTCGTCCTCGACGCGCACCGTCAAATCGCCTTGCGTGATGCGCTCCACCGCGCTCACCAGCCGGCGGACCGGCCGTGTGATGCCGAGGGTCATGCGTAACGCGACGAGCGCGGTCAACAGCAAGCCGGCCAGTCCGATCAAACCGCCCTTCACCAAAGTCGCCGTCTGCTCTTGCTTAGTTGCGGTCTTGCTCAGTACGGCGACCACCTGTCCCAAGGTCTGACCGCGCTTGGGCGCGACCTGGAAGGTGTCGATCGCCGCTTGCTCGTGCGGATCGTCCAGCGGCGCGACCGTCCGCCGGATCGGCTCGCTGAAGTAGATCTCGTCGTCCAACTCGAGAGTGGCGGCCGGGCGGCGGGCGAATTCACGATAGTGCGACAGATCACCGCTGGAGGCGAGCACTTGGCGCGCCGCATCGGTGATGACCACCAGCCGCACGTCCGGCTCCTTGCGGATCGACTCGGCCAAGTCCTGCAGCAATGCGCGATTGGCGGTAAATACGCCGTATTCGGCCAGAGGCGCCAGTTGGCGCACCAGTGAGGCGCCACGTTCGGCGAGCGCGAGATCCATCTCGTCGATGCGCGCCTTGGTGAAGTAGGCCGCCAGCGCGCTCGCCAACAGCCCCATCGGCACCAAGGCGAGAAATAGTACGCGCCAGCGAATCGGCCAGTGTTTCATGGCTGGTCCTCCGGCGTGCGCGCGATTTGCTCGGCGAGATCGGCGTCGTCCGGCAATTCGATACCGAGCGAGTGCGCGACGTTGCGATTCACCTCGATGGTCCAGAGGCGAGGATATTGCGGCGCCGGCAGTTGATATCTTTGCTCCTGCTTGGCCGCCAGCACCAGCTCTGCCGTCTGTCTGGCGATCTGCTGCGGCGAACTGTACAGCGCGGCCAACGCGCCGGCTTTGACGTAGGCCGCCGAAAAGGCGACCACCGGATCGTTGCTGCGATAGGTCGCCAGCAAGATCTGCTGCACGGTCGACTTGTTGAACACTTCGGGGTCAGGCAGCGCGAACAGGGATTCGGCACGCGCCAGCAGCTTACGCAACGCCGGGCCGATATCGTCCTCGTTGGCCACCTGCTCGGACTCGATCGTCAGGCCGCGCGGGTGCGCCGCGCGCTCCAGGTCGCTCGCCCAGGCGATCGACGTCGGTCCATACAGCACACCGAGCTTGGTTTTCCCGGGCAACGCCACGCGCACGAGATTCAACTGGCGGGTCAACGGTTGGTCCAAATACAAGGCCGACCAGTTGGTCGGCGACTCATGCTGCTGCTGCAGCTTGTCGAAAGTCGCCTTGGGCACCAGGGTCGCCAACACCGGCGCGCGTATCCCCGAGGCGACCATGGCGGCCGCCGCGCGCGCGCCCACGGTGACCACCAGAGAGTAAAAGTCGGTACGCAGAATCTCGGCGTCTCGGGTGGCCGCAGTCTGCGCCAGAATAGGCCAAACTTTGATATTGCTGGTCGGCGTCTCGAGCGCATGCCGCATGATGTCGACGATCTCGTGGTAGACAGCCGAGTCCTCGCTCAAGATCACGGCCACGTTGTCGGCGCGCGCGCAAAGCGCGGCAGACAACATGCCGCCCAGCAGCAACGCACGCAGCAGACGCCATACCCACATGCCGGCCGCCTCGAGTCGTAACAGGCCTTTCACTTCCTCCAGCCTCCGTATGCGGCGCCCGGGGACGCCGCCGCAAGCGCCGCGAAACCGCGCCTGCGCATTTTTTCATTATTGTCGAGATTTGGACTGCGGTCCGTCTCGTTACGCTTTCACAGCGCCTATCCTACTCTGCCGCCCCGGCGAGCCTTCCCCACAGCGAGCCCGCCTTGCACTCGCGGTCGATGTGCGCCAGAACCTCCTGATGCTCGGCGAGTTCCGCTTCACTGGCTCTTAGCACGATGAGCTCGAGCGTTCCCAACGCCGCCTGCATCCGGCGCCCGGCAGTGCCGGCGAGGCCCAGGTCGATGACGAAGCTCTCTTGCCCGCGCGTCATCGCCAGATAGACTTCCGCCAGCAATTCGGCGTCGAGCAAGGCGCCGTGCAGCGTACGACGGCGATTGTCCACCTGGTAGCGCTCGCACAGCGCATCCAAGCTCGCGCGCTTGCCCGGGTGCGCTTCGCGCGCCATGGCGAGCGTATCCACGACTCCCGAGCAATAGTCCGTCACGGCGCCCAATCCCGCCACCGACAGCTCGTAGTTCAAAAAAGCCACGTCGAACGCGGCGTTGTGAATGATCAACTCGGCTCCGCGCACATAATCAACGAACTCGTGCGCGATCTCGGTGAACTTGGGCTTGTCGAGCAAGAAGTCGTCCGCGATGCCGTGCACCTGCTTTGCCGCCTCGTCGATCTTGCGCTGCGGGTTCAAGTAGCGATGAAAGTGGTGGCGCGTGAGCCGCCGATTCAAGACTTCCACCCCGGCCAGCTCGATCACGCGATGGCCTTGCGCCACTTCGAGTCCGGTGGTCTCCGTATCGAGAACGATCTGGCGCATGATCAACGGCGCGAGGCGGCGGTCAATACTTCGCCGGCGACGTGGCCGTGCGCACGCCGCGGTTGGCGAGCGCGTCGGCGCGCTCGTTGTCCGGATGTCCGGCGTGACCTCGCACCCAATGCCATTCGATCTCGTGCTGTGCGGTCAGGGCATCCAGGCGCTGCCAGAGGTCGATATTCTTGACCGGCTTCTTGTCAGCCGTGCGCCAGCCGTTGCGCTTCCAGCCCGACAGCCACTGCGTGATCCCGTTCTTGAGATACTGCGAGTCGGTGTAGACGCGCAGCCTGCGGCCGCGCTTGAGGGCCTCCAGCGCCCGGATGAGCGCGGTCATTTCCATACGATTGTTGGTGGTTTCAAGTTCGCCGCCGTATAGTTCTTTTTCTTTACCGGCGCAGCGCAACAATGCGCCCCAGCCGCCGGGGCCGGGATTTCCTTTGCACGCGCCGTCGGTGTAGATCTCAACCCATGCCGCTTGGTCGCTCAATGTTGCCG